>JADFGB010000157.1 GCA_022567875.1 Bacteroidota bacterium
GGTTTGCGGTTGATGACCATGGCTGGACAGATTTTAGTCATTTTACTTCCCGCCTTACTCTTTGCAAAATGGATTTATGGTGATGTATCCGATATCATCTCCATTAAGATGCCGCAATGGATTGAGTTAACATTATTTTCGGCTGGCATTATTATCCTTACACCATTACTACAGAGTTATCTTTACATTCAAAATTATTTTATTGAACAGCTTGCTGTAAACTCGGAGATGGTTAATTCCGTAAAATCTTATTTCGATTCGCTGAATGAATTGGTTGAAAAAACTTACGGAAACAGATTTTCCTAAAACAAATTTAGTGATAAAAAGTAACGGATCAATAATAATAAAACCGCCTTCCGGCGGTTTATAAAAAAAATGATTGGTGATTAAATACTAAAAACCAAAATTAAGTCCGGCACTTATAGTTTTAACATTTGCAATTTTATAATCAACATTAAAATTTAATATTGCTAATTTAAATGAAGCACCAACTGTAAATCCAACAGTATTTTTGCCTTCCAATTCAAACTTTATGTTTGATTTTGAAACACCAGCAGGTGTATCAAATTCATAATCATAATTTATAGTTGTTGTTGATGTTTCTGTAGTTAAACCAATATAGGGTGTGAATGCTACAATAGCACCAAGCGTTTTACTGATATAAACACCGAACTGAGAAGCTTTGGTTTCAAAAATAGTTCCGACTGTTAATTTCTGATAAAAACCACCAAATGCCAAATCAAAAGGCATTTCACCGTCAAACCAGACTGCAGGATTATGTAGTGCACCAACTCCCCAAAAGCTGAATTTACCTAAATCTTTTACGTCAATATCAGGCAGCCATCTAAACATAAAGTTAGTACCGGCAAATGTACCAATACCAAGTTGAACTGCAGCAGTTGGTAGAATTTCTAGATTATTCAGGAATCCTTTTACATCATTTAAAGTAAAAGTCTGTGCTGCAACATCAAAAGAATTTCCGCTTACATCAAAAGATGGACCTGCAAAAGTAACTTTTACTCTTTCGGCATCAGAACCAATAATTGTAGGACCGGTAATAGCAACATTAAATTCCTGTGAAAGAATTTGGTCTTTAATATTTGCTCTAACCGATAGAGGTAAACTTGCTACTAATTGGTTTGCCTGGCTTGATGTAAATCTGAAAGCACCTGAAGTAGAAAATGTTTTTTCGTTATCTTCAAAGAAAGAACCCATCCCTACTATCTTTAGATCCAAATTGAAAGAAATCATTTTAGCTGAAGGCAATTTGCTTACCCACCCTGAATTTAGATTTGAACCGAATGCAGAAATAATTGGATCAATGTATGGTATAGCTGCAGAAGTTGAAAGATTTGATAATGTCTCATTTATATCATCATTTTGAGAGTATGTTAATGATGAAAATAAGATAGCAGACACAAATAGTAAAAAAGTTATTGGTTTTTTCATACTTTCTCCAATTTTATATTTTAAAAAACTATTTATATTCTTTTAATTGAAATATAATCTGGTAAACAAATATTAATATATAATTATTATTATAATTATAAAATATAAATTTTCTTTAAAGGTAATATATTATTAACCTAATCGAGGTGTTAATTATATTAAAGATACTGATTTTAATAAAAGTCGTGCACTTTACGTAATAATATTAGAAATTTGAGTTATATTAAATTAAAAATATTTTAAAATGGCAACACCTTCACTACTTTTTATTCCGGATATAAGCGGTTTTACTAAATTCATAACCGAAACAGAACTGTCCCACAGTAAGCATATTATATCCGAATTATTAAGTGTAATTATAAATCAGAATGAACTAGAACTAAAAATTTCAGAAATTGAAGGCGATGCCATTTTATTTTATAGAAACGGTGATCCTCCTTCATTTAAAGAAATAATAAATCAAACAAAAAAAATGTTCATTTCCTTTCATACTTTTTTGAAAAGTATTGAACACAATAATGTTTGCCAATGTGGTGCGTGTACATCAGCAACAAACTTAACATTAAAATTCATTTCTCATTTTGGTGAATTAGAGGAAATTTCGATTGATAAATTCAACAAGCTGATTGGAAGTGATGTTATACTTGTTCACAGACTACTTAAAAACAGCATCCCATCTCACGAATATCTTTTACTGACTGAAAACTACTTAAACATTATAAATGACGATTTAACTAATACCGAAGATTGGATTAAGCTAGAGGACAACAAGGAAGAGATTAATAATTTCGGGACTGTCAAATCAAAGTACATAATTCTTTCTAATCTTAAAGCATCTATACCACCACACATAAAAAAAGATATTTTAAAATTAAAAGGAAGAACCGGAAAACTTTCTATTATTATAAATTCTCCTCTTTTAAAAGTACATTCTATTTTAAGTGATATTGATTCAAAAAAGAAATGGGTTAAAGGACTAAAAAAAGTAGAGAACAAAAACAAAATTAATAGAATAAATGCTGTCCACACCTGCGATTTTTCCAATATGAAGATGGACGTTAAAACTTTGGCAAATCAAGTTTGTGAAAATGAGATTACATTTACGGAAGAAGGATTTATCTCCGGGAAGATAAAAATTGTATTTGAATATGTACTGAATGAGGTTGATAACGGCACAAACGTTTTACTTACATTTTATTCAAGGGGCAGCAGTGACAATAATTTTATTGATAGAATAAAGTATAAGATGGTTTTGAAAATGCTGATGAATATGATGAAATCGAATTTGAAAAGATTGAAAAAATACTGTGAAGAAAAAGAATCTATTTAGGTCCAAATGCATATCCGGGAAATTTCATTATTAATGAACATAAACAGATATTACACTAATTTTATATATTTAAAAATTCATCCCAAATTTTATAAAGCTCATAAGTAGCAATTACATCTTTGCCGCAGTAAACGGCAATCTCTTTTATCTTTCCTGCATTGTACAAATTTTTAACATCCATTCCGCTGATACCTTGTGATTTGGGTGACTCTACACCGAATGCTTTGCAGTAAAAATCAAGATTAAATTTTTTTGTCATTCCGTAGTAAGTGAACTGCTCTAATAAATCGATGTGTAGTTTTTTATCATAACGCGATGTGTTTAAATTCTTAGCCGGTTTTATCCTTTTAATTGCGGAACGTAACATCAAAAAAGGGATGTCAAAATTTCTTCCGTTGAACGTTATAAATTGGTTGGAAGCTTCAACTATTCTCCAAAAGGATTTTAAAATATCATCTTCTTTCAAACCTTTATAATTTATTTTTTTATCGTCAGAGTGCCATTCTTCATTTTTATTGCTTTCATAATAGACAAAAGTTTTTTCTTTTAAAACATCGTAAAATCCAACTGCAATTACTTTTGCCGTGAAAGGATACAAATTCAAATATCTTTTTGCTTCATTTATTTTTTGTGATTTAATTCCTTCGTTAGTTTCTTTCTCTGCATAACGCAGAAGAAATTCTTGCTGGCTTTCAGATAATGATTCGAATGGATAGGAAGAAGTTTCAATATCGAAAACAATAATCCTTTTTTGTGTTTTTCCCATTGAGTTAATAAAATTATTTAATAAACTAAAACAATCAACTGCTTTTTACATTTCTTACTACTTTTTCAACTTCGTCCCACATTTCGGGAGTTAATCTTTCAAACATATTAAATTGACCGGCTCCTTTCAGCCATTCTCCGCCGTCAATTGTTACAACTTCGCCGTTCATAAAAGATGAATAATCCGAAATTAAATATGCCGCTAAATTAGCAAGTTCCTGGTGTTCACCTACTCTGCCGAGAGGTACTTTCTTTTTCACGTCAAAAGCTTCACGCATTTCTTTTGGGAAGAGCCTGTCCCAAGCCCCTTTTGTTGGAAATGGTCCCGGAGCAATTGCATTAGAGCGTATTCCGTATTTAGCCCACTCAACAGCGAGTGATCTTGTTAAAGCCAAAACCCCGGCTTTTGCACACGCAGATGGAACAACATAAGCCGAGCCTGTCCACGCATAAGTAGTAACAATATTTAAAATAGTTGCCGGCTGTTTTTTCGCTATCCAGTGTTTGCCGAAAGCAAGTGTACAGTTGTAAGTTCCCCTTAAAACTATATCCACAATTATATCAAATGCCCTGTTGGAAAGTCTTTCGGTAGGACTAATAAAATTACCGGCAGCATTGTTTAACAATCCATCAACCTTGCCGAATTCTTCAAGACTTTTCTTAAGCATGCTTTCAACTTGCTTATAATCTCTAACATCACAGACAATGGG
>JADFGB010000158.1 GCA_022567875.1 Bacteroidota bacterium
TGGGTGTAATATCGGACACTCCGTTATTATAAAAATAAGTAGCGATGTTGTTGATATCTAATAATGTGTAGGTCTTTTGGTCGGTCACTTTTCTTAGACCTGTTTTATCTTTTTTATCCCCTTGAGATAAAGTTACTGAGTGAAGAGAAAATAAAAGAACAAATAATAAAGAAAAATTAGTAAAAAACATTCATACCCCTCCTGATATTTATTTTATAATAAAAACTAACAAAATTATTTTCTTCTTTCAATACAATTCAGAATTTATTATTATGAAACGTATTAAAAGACCATATATGTATAACAAAAAAAAGGGAGGAAAAATGCCCGTTTACATAAAAAAAAGAAATATGATCGCACAAGTTTTTCTTACAATATTTACTCTTGGTATTTACTGCATTTATTGGTTTTATCAAGTTTCTGTTGAGCTGAAAGGCATTGTTAATGATGAAAATGCGAACCCTGCATTATGGACCGTTTTAATATTTATTCCTTTTGCTTCAATTTATTCTATTTATAAATTTTCTGAATTGTACGAAAAGGTATCGAAAGAACAAATGAACAGATGGCTGTTATTTGTTCTTTATTTGGTGATTTCGCCGGCTGTTTGGTTTATCGTTCAAACTGATTTGAACAAAAGGGCAGATATACAATTCCGGGAACAAGCACAAAATATTGGTGCTGAGTAAATTTTGTAAAGCAAATCGTTTACCTCTGAGGCAGACGGGCTGATTCACTTATAATTATTTTTGAGCGAAACAGCGTTTCGCTCTACAACTCATTCAAATATTTTCGGATGCTTTAAATGAAAATCCGTTGCATCCTGGAATGCACCTGCCGCGGAAATTATTGTCCCTTCTTCAAACAGCCTGCCTATAAAACTTATGCTTGTCGGTGTTCCGTTTTTTGAAAAACCATTCGGTACTACAACGCAGGGGTGACCGGTTAAATTAGTAAGCAAGAGATCATCGCCTTCCCAAGAGGGAGCGATATAAAAATCAACTTTCTTCATCAGTTTGTTCATTTCCTGTATCAACTGATAACGTATCCTGTTTGCATTTACATATTCTACTGCAGGAATGAATCTTGATGCTCTGAAAATATTCGGCCAGGCATATTTACCCTGTCTTGTAAGCAGGTCATCTTTTCCACTCAGAGTAAAATCATCAAATGCAGCACCTGCTTCGGCGGTTAAAATAATTTGAATCGCATTTACAGGAATATCCGGTAATTCTATCGGAATTAATTCGGCTCCTAATTTTCTTAGTGTGTTTAGTGTTAGGGAATCCTGCTTTTTAAAATCATAGTCGTTCTCAAAATCACTCTTCAAATATCCTATCTTCATTTTAGTAAAATCTATTTTGGGAGAATAGGCAAAAGGGTAGTCGAATAAAGTCTGGTCATTTGGATCATCACCGTAAATGGAATTAAAAACAATTGCAAGATCTTCAGCATTTCTGCAAATGGGCCCGATTTTATCCATCGACCAGCTAAGCGCCATTGCGCCTGTTCTGCTTATTCTGCCGTAAGTTGGTCTTAAACCCGAAACACCGCAAACAGTGGATGGTGAGATTATTGAGCCCCAAGTTTCCGTACCTATTGCAAACGGAACAAGTCCCGCCGAAACAGCAGATGCCGGTCCCGCTGAAGAACCACTTGAGCCTTTGCTTGTGTCCCAAGGATTTCTTGTTCTGCCCCCGAACCAGTAATCACCCATTGCTAATGCACCCATGGTAAGTTTAGCCACCAACACGGCACCGGCTTTGGTAAGCTTTTTTATCACTTCCGCATCTTCATTTATAAATTGGTTCTTATAGGGCATTGCGCCCCAGGTAGTTTTATATTTTTTTGTAGAAAGCAGATCTTTTACACCGTAAGGAATTCCCTGTAGGGGACTTAATATTATTCCTTTTGCAAAATTCTCATCGGCTTTTTTTGCCTGCTCAAGTGCAAGTTCTTCTGTTAAAGTTACAACACAATGTAAAATAGGGTTGTATTTTGTTAATCGTGACAGATAAAATTTTGTAAGCTCCAAAGAAGTAATTTTTTTAATCTTTAATAAATAAGATAACTCACCAATGGAGTAAAAGGCCAAATCATTAATTTTTTCAGGCGTTTTTATATCTGAATAATCGCTTAATGTTATTCCGTTTTTATTTATAGGGTTTTTAAAACCTAATGGGATGGGATTAAAACTCATTGCTGAAACAACATCGTTTTTCAGTTTTGTATTCCTTATAGTTTGATAATATTCAAACTGTTCTTTAAGCAGTACGCCCATTGAATCTTTTTCTGTTTTAGTAAATTCCAACCCGATTAAATTACCGGCTTCAGTAATCATTTGTTTTGTAAATTTTAATCCATCATCACTATTAAATGCAAAACCCGTAAAAAAAGACAAAATAATTAACAGGCTGATATTTAGAATTTTTTTGTTTGTTTTATACATTTTAATACTCCGGCTTAATTTTAATATAAATTATTAATTAGGCTTAAAATAATGAATTGATAATTATAGATTTTAATTCAATAATTATCAAGCTAATGTAACATAACAAATATTATATAAAAACTTTTTATCCGTGTCAGAAGTTTTTTTTAAACAAAAAAAACCGTACAACCTATTAGGCTGTACGGTTAATTTTTTCTAATAATTATAACCAGTGTTTATACACTCCGGTTAACAAAATTAGAACTTAAATTGAACACCAAATATATGATTACCACCAAAGAATTCAGAATGCTTGTATGCATAATCAACCTGTAAAGTAAGACCGGATAAATCATAATTAAAACCAACACCGGCCGAGTAATCAAAAATAAAGTTTTCGCTAGCTCTTGCTTGAAGTTGATATCCGCCTCTTAGAAACAGGATATTGTCATATCCGTATTCAAATCCAAATTTGTAAGTATCTTCCGAGAAGTTGTTATTCTGGAATAAACTTGTTATCAAAAGTGAATTAGTTTCATCTATCTGTGGTGCATAACTTAAGCCAAGCTCAAATGATGCCGGCAAATCAAAATCTGCTGAATTGATAGCGACAAAGTTTGGAGGACGATTTTGACCGCCAATAGTAGCTAATGTTAACAATCCAGGACCATCAAATGTTTGCTGAGATCCGATGTTTTTCATAACTATACCAAAACTTAAACCGCTAATATCTGCCAAATCCTGATAAGCAACACCAACGTTAAACGCAAAACCGCTTGCACTAACTTGGTCAATTGTTTCAGATACTATATTAGCAGTAACACCAACTGAAATTTTATCAGTTAATCTTCTTGCAAAAGTAATACCTGCAACTAATTCACGAGGTGAAAATGTTTGACCGGTACCATCAGGATGTTCTGTAGTAGTAACGGCTATATCACCAACGCCTATTGATTTAATGGAAAAGGAAAGAACTCCAAATCCTTCAAATTTTGCAGCAACTGCACCGTATTCAACACCAATATCAGCAATATAATCTTGGTGAGAAAAAGTGAGTGATGCTGAGTTATCCATAATTGCTACACCAGCTGGATTCCAAAATAAAGCTTCCAAACCAGTAGCTGAAGCAATATTGGATTCTCCCATAGCTATACCGCGGGGACCTACAGGTATTAGCAACTGCGATGCACCAGCCGTACCGGTACGTGCGCCTCCTCCAGCATATATACTACCAACTCCAAAGAGAATGATAGCAGCTAAAGTGAAATATCTAAATATATTTTTCATTTTTACTCCTTGAGTTTTAAGCTTCATTTTTAAAATCTATCAAGAATTTGTTCTTCTTGAATTACAGCTAATTTAATTATCTTGGTTGTTCCGAGATCCGGCATTTCTATATAAGCAATATAAATACCGCTTCCTACAGGTAGCCCGGCATCGTTTTGCAGATCCCATCTCTGGAACTGTGAACCACCGACCTTTTCTATTGTTTTTACCATAACGCCGCCAAGATTAAAGATTCTAATTTTAACATTTGCAGGTAAATGGTTGAATGTAACAAATTTTTGAAACTTGTTTAATTCTTCTGTATTAACTGCGTAATATGGATTTGGGAACACATTTATTTTTTCTACATCTACTGCAGCATTTGCACTGTTGAATGTTTTAGATGTAGTTGAAAATGTATAACTATCTCCACCGGCATTGGCTGATGGGATGATATTATTAGCATATTTTATCAAGTATACATCACCTGTAGTCCATTCTGCAGCACCGGCTTGCTCGAAGAATAAAATCCAAGTTGACTGATTA
>JADFGB010000159.1 GCA_022567875.1 Bacteroidota bacterium
CTGTTTACTTTGTATCCCTGCATTGTTTTATAACGGCAAACAATGTCCTTAAGTGTTCTTGATATTACGTGATGAATACCCGGTTTTCCGTTAGCTGTTGGAGGTCCTTCATAAAAAGTAAAAGTTTGAGCTTCATCTTTTGATAAAACACTTTTCTTAAAAATTTTATTTTCTTTCCAAAAATCTAATATCTTTTCTTCAATTTCCGGGTAATTTATTTTTTCTAAATTTTGCTTAAACATTTCTTATCTGTAATCTGTTTTTATTTTGTGTATGAATTTAATCTTTATAAATTTTCATATTTTCTTATTAATTCTTTTTCAATTTGTATGAAATCTTTTAATTCTTTTTGAATTCTTTCTTTTTTCATAAGGACTTCTTTCGCTTCAATTTCTGCATCATTTAATATTTTTTCTGCGTTTAGTTCGGCTTCTTTCATTTTCAGTTCGGCTTCTTTATTTGCATCGTGAAAAACAGTTTCAAATAAATGAACTTTTCCTAAAACAACAGCATATTTTTTTTCGAGCATAATTATTTCACCGATAGCAAGACCAAAAAAAGAAATTGCTCCAAGTGTAATATTTCTTAGAGTATACATTATCATATTTTCAACCAGCAACTGATTACCAAAAAAATAGTCTCTGAAAGTAACCACAACTATAAGACTAATAAATGTAGCCGCAACAATTGTAGCAAAAATTACCTTTCCGCCATAATTCCAGTCCAGGGTTCTGTCTATATACCAGCCGCAGGCAAAACAAAGTACAAGTAAAATAAACCATACTGCAAAGGCATTGTTTCCGAAGCTGAATATATTTGTATTTAAAAAATTAGAGCCAAACATCATTATTGCCAAAAGCATAGGAATAAAAAAATGATATATAGGGGCATTTAATATTTTCATAATATTTTTATTACTTCTTTCATGATTAATGTCATTTTTGGTTCAGCTTTTTGTGCAGTCGCAATAATTTCCTCAACATTTACAGGTTTTAAAGAATCCGGAAAGCATTCGTCTGTAATAATGCTGATGCCCAGTACTTTAATTCCCATATGATTTGCAACTATGTTCTCAGGAATAGTTGACATTCCAACAACATCAGCTCCTATTGCACGTAAAAACCTGTATTCTGCTTTTGTTTCCAAATTTGGTCCTGGAACTGCTACATATACACCTTTTTGTACTTTTATATTATTCTTAATTGCAACATTCTCAGCAAGTGAAATAAGTTCGTTACTGTAAGGTTCACTCATATCTGGAAATCTTGGACCGAGTTCGTCTTCATTTTTACCTATCAGCGGATTATCTCCCAGTAAGTTGATGTGATCAACCATCAGCATAATATCACCTCGTTGAAAGAGTGGGTTCATTCCTCCGCAAGCGTTGGAAACAAGCAAAGTTTTTACACCTAAAAATTTCATTACTCTGACAGGAAAAGTGATTTGCTGCATTGAATAACCTTCGTAGTAATGAAAACGACCCTGCATGGCAACCACTTTTTTATCACCGATAGTACCTAATATAAGTTTACCTTTATGAGATTCAACAGTTGAAACAGGAAAATGTGGTAAATTTAAATAGTCAATTTCGTGTTCAACATTTATCTCTTTTACCAATCCACCAAGCCCTGTACCAAGTATAATACCGACAGGATATTCATCTTCGGTATATTGTTTAATTACTTGTAGTGTCTCTTTTATTTTTGTTATTAAATCGCTCATAGAATAAATTTTTATTACAATAATTTTTTAACGATATCGTCAATATCTAAATCTAATTTTTTCTTGCTTTCAAAATTAAATTGTTCGGCATCGGGTGCTTCCTCTCCGCTGCTTAATTTTAACTCTACAAGTTGTGCTTGTGAATGTATAATAGATTTTAACTTTGAAACAATTAAGTCTCTCTCATCCCTTAAATGAATAACTGCTGTTCTAATTTCGTTTGCATTCTCTCTTGCTTTTTCCAATATCTGTGAAGCTTTTACTTCTGCTTCTTTAACCATAAGTGTAGCTTGTTTTTTTGTTGACTCAATTGATTTTGATGAATTTTCCTGTGCTTTAAGTAGAGTGTCTTGAAGATTTTTTTCAATTCGCCTAAATTCACTCAACTTTTCTTTTGCGTTTTCCAATTCTTTTGTAAGAGTATCATTTTCACTCTGTAGATTTTCAAATTCATCTGCCAGCCTTGTAAGAAAAGCATCGACTTCTTCTTTGTCATATCCCCTTATTCTTCTACTGAATTCCTGCCTTTTAATATTTAAAGGTGAGATTTTCATAATTCTCTCCAACTTTTGGAATAATCTCTTGGTCCAAAAATAGCCGAACCTATTCTTAGCATAGTAGCTCCTTCTTCAATTGCAATTTCGTAGTCTGCTGACATTCCCATTGATAAATGTTTTAAATCAACACCATTATTAACAAATTTATCTTTCAACATACGTAAAAATTTAAAACTTTTTCTAATTTTATTTTTATCATCAGTAAATGGAGCCATTGTCATTAAACCGGTTAGTTTTAGATTTTTCATTTCTTCAATTTTATAAACAAGAGTTTCAATTTCTAATTCATCGGTTAACCCAAGTTTAGTGCTTTCATTTGATGTATTAACTTCAACAAATACTTTTTGAATTTTACCGAGCTTTTCTGCTCTTTTATTTATCTCTTCCGCCAATGATAAAGAATTTACGGAATGTATAAAATCAGCCCATTTAACAACGTATTTTACTTTATTTCTCTGCAGGTTACCAATAAAATGCCAGCAAATATTTTCGTTAATTAATTTTGCTTTTCCGTCTAATTCCTGTGGTCTGTTTTCGCCAAAATCAATTTGACCTGCTGCAAAAGCTTCTTTAATATGACCTGCACCAAAATTTTTTGAAACAACGATGAGTTTTACTTCAGCCGGGATTCTGTTTACTTCAGAACACTTATTAAATATCTTTTCTTTAACCCTATTAAGATTTTCTCCTATCATCGAAAATAAGAAATGTGAATGTATTGTTTTTAAATTAATTAAGCAACAATCAGCCTTTATTTGTTGGCTGAAATAAACATGATATCAATTTATACTAATTATTTTTTATAATATATAAAAAAAATTGTATTATAAATATCCTTCAAATTTTGTAATTTTAATCCATAAATATACTGATATTAGGATATTAAAATGGAATTCAGCGTTTTACAAAATATAAAAATAAAAGCTTCTCAAAATAAAAGAACTATCCTGCTTCCGGAATCCGGGGATGAAAGAGTTTTACATGCTGCAGATAAGTTGTTGAATGAAAATTTGGTTTCAGTTATTACTTTGGGTGTTGAGGAAAAGATAAGATCGGATGCAGAGAGATTAAAATTAAAATTGAACGGTTTAAGAATTATAAACCCAAAAAATGCTGATAAACTGCACGATTTTACCAACATCTATTTTAATTTAAGAAAGAAAAAAGGAATTACTTTTGAGCAAGCAAAGGAAACAGTTCAGCAAAATCTTTTCTTTGCTGCAATGATGATAAAGGAAGAAATGGCAGACGGTAGTGTTGCCGGTTCTATTGCATCAACGGGCGATGTTTTAAGAGCCGGAATTCAGTGTATAGGCATGAAACCTGAAACTTCAATTGTTTCAAGTTTCTTTTTAATGATATTCCCGAATTTTAATTACAGTTTTGCAGATTGTGCAGTTGTTCCGGATCCTGATCAAAAACAATTAGCTGATATTGCAATTGAAACTGCTGATAATTATAAAAAATTAATATGTGAGAATGCTAATATTGCAATGCTTTCTTTTTCAACCAAAGGCAGTGCCAAACACGAAAGCATAGACAAGGTGTTAAGTGCGTTATCTATTGTAAAACAAAAACGACCGGATTTAAATATTGACGGAGAACTTCAGTTTGATGCCGCTGTAATTGATTCAATCGGTAAAAGAAAAGCACCAGGAAGTAACGTGGCAGGCAGGGCAAATGTGTTTATCTTTCCCGATTTAAATGCCGGAAATATCAGTTACAAAATAGCCGAAAGATTAGGCGGTGCTACAGCTGTAGGCCCCATTGTACAGGGATTAAAAAAACCGTTTTTTGATTTAAGTCGCGGTTGCAGCGTTGATGATATTGTTTATACTACCTGTATTGCTGCTTTGATGAGTTGAAATATTTATGGTAGAGATGTAATACCTGTCTGGTGAAGTTCGTTTGTAACGAACTTAAAACGATATTA
>JADFGB010000160.1 GCA_022567875.1 Bacteroidota bacterium
TCAGAAAGTCAAAAAAAGAATAATGTATTCAAACGATCTAGAAATAGAAAGAGGGATAACAATTCTTGCAAAAAATTTGAGTGTTGTGTATGATGGAGTAAAAATTAATATTGTTGATACTCCCGGACATGCAGACTTCGGGGGCGAGGTTGAAAGAACGCTTAGAATGGTGGACGGTGTTTTGCTCTTGGTGGATGCAGCCGAAGGTCCGCTACCACAGACAAAATTTGTGTTAAAAAAATCACTGGAATTAGGTTTAAAACCGATTGTATTGATAAATAAAATTGACAGAAAAGATGCCAGACCTGATGAAGTTTTGAATGAAATTTTCGATCTTTTTGTATCGCTTAATGCATCTGACGAGCAGCTTGATTTCCCTTATATTTGGGCAATTGCAAAACTGGGAATTGCAAAGAAAGAATTAAATGACGAAAGTGAAAACCTTGATCCTTTATTTGAAACTATTTTAGATTATATACCGGCACCAACAGGGGATTTAAATGAACCTGCACAAATGTTAATATCCGCAATTGATTATAATGATTACTTAGGTAGAATAGGAATTGGCAAAGTGCACAATGGAATTATTAAAATAGGTGACCAAATTATATTGATAAAAAGTACAGGTGAAAAACTTAAAGCAAAAATTTCAAAATTATATAAATTTAAAGATTATCACAGGGTTGAAACCGAAAATTTGGAAGCTGGTGATATAGGTGGAATTGCAGGAATTGAAGACGTTAACATTGGTGATACAATTGCTGATTTGAATAATGCTAAAGCACTTCCATTTACCGCAATTGACGAACCTACTTTAACTATGAATTTTATGGTTAACAACTCACCTTTTGCCGGACTTGAAGGAAAATATGTTACTACAAGAAATATAAGCGAACGACTTTCAAGGGAGTTAAAATCCGATGTGAGCATAAAAGTAGAAATGACAGATTCTCCCGACACATTTAAAGTGAGCGGAAGAGGAGAACTTCATTTAGGAATACTAATAGAAAACATGAGACGTGAAGGTTATGAACTGCAGTTAACCAGACCTGAAGTAATAATGAAAAAGAAAGCAGATGTTCTTTGCGAACCGATTGAACACTTAATAATTGATGTACCTGAAAAATATGTCGGAATAGTGATTGAAAAATTGGGTAAACGAAAAGCAGAAATGAAAAACATGGTTACTTTTAATGAAAATACCAGAGTCGAATTTTTAATACCTGCACGTGGACTAATAGGTTACAGGGCAGAATTTATGACAGACACTAAAGGTACAGGAATTTTACACCATAACTTTGAATCTTATGAACCATTCAAAGGGGAGTTGAGTCAGAGACAGAGAGGTGCAATTATATCAATGGAAAAAGGGTTGGCATCTGCTTATGCTATGTATAAACTGCAGGAAAGAGTAGTCTTTTTTATAGAACCAGGAACTGAAGTTTATGAAGGAATGGTTGTTGGTGAAAATACAAGGGACAATGATATGAGAGTTAATGTAACCAAAACAAAACAACTTACAAATATGAGGGCATCGGGTGCCGATGAAGCAATAAGATTGGAACCGCCAAAAATACTTACACTTGAACAAGCAATTGAATGGATAACCGATGATGAGTATGTTGAAGTGACTCCAAAAAATATTAGAATAAGAAAAAGATATTTGACCGAAATGGCGAGAAAAAATGCTAAACTTGCCGAACGTAAAAAAATAAAACAGCTTGCATAGTTTATAAATTATTTTTTATAATAGGAAAAAAATGTCAGAAGTATTAAACGGTCTAGAACCTAAAATTTTGTGGGAAAGATTTTCAGAAATGGCTCAAGTACCTCGTCCTTCCAAAAAGGAGGAAAAAATTATAGAGCATATGAGAAATCTTTTAAACGATTTGAATATAAACTTTAAAGAAGATAAAGTTGGTAACATAGTTGCAAATGTACCAGCAACAACCGGTTATGAAAATGCCCCAATTGTTGTATTACAGGGGCACCTTGATATGGTTTGTGAGAAAAATAATGAAACACAGCACAATTTTGAAAATGACCCCATTAAACTAATTAGAGATGGGGATTGGTTAAAAGCTGACGGGACAACATTAGGCAGCGATAACGGTGTTGGCGTTGCAGCCGCTTTAGCTTTAATTACTGATCTTAATTCTGTTCACGGACAATTAGAAATATTGATGACAATTGATGAAGAAACAGGTCTCACCGGTGCAAGCAATTTAGAGCCTGGTTTTTTTTCCGGCAGGATATTAATAAATCTTGATTCAGAAGAGGACGGCGCTTTTTATGTTGGTTGTTCAGGTGGTGTAGATACTGTTGCCGAATTTGATATTGACTGGATAAGCAATCCGGAAAATAATAAAAACTATAAATTAGTAGTTACCGGATTAAAGGGCGGTCATTCCGGTCTTGACATTGAAAAAGGTAGAGGGAACGCAATAAAAATTCTAAGCAGAACATTAAATGCCCTTGCCGGTACGGGTTATTCTCTCACAAGTCTTGAAGGTGGAAATTTAAGGAATGCAATTCCACGCGAAGCAGAAGCAATAATTTCGATAGACACTTCAAATGAAAGTAACGTAATACAGATTGTGGAGAATTTCCAAAAGGATGTTTTTAATGAATACAAAACTTCAGACAGCGGATTAAAAATAATTTTACAAGCTACTGATATCAATGTAGAAAAAGTTTTTTCAAATGATTTTAGAAATAAAATTATAAATACTTTGCTCGCCCTTCCTCACGGTATAATAGCAATGAGTCAGGATATTCCGGATTTGGTAGAGACATCTACAAACGTTGCAACCATTCATACAGAAGGCGATTTATTAAAGTTCGGTACAAGTCAGAGAAGTTCTATAAACAGTGCCAATAAATATATAGCAGACAGTGTAAGTGCAATATTTAAATTAGCAGGTGCAAGAGTTGAAACAAATGACGGTTACCCGGGGTGGAAACCTAATCTTGATTCCTCAATATTAAAAACATCAAAAGAAGTTTTTCAAGAAATGTTTAATAAAGAACCTGAAATAAAAGCTATTCACGCCGGTTTGGAATGCGGTATTTTGGAAGGGAAGAATCCCGGGCTGGATATGGTTTCATTCGGACCGACAATTGAAGGAGCACACTCACCGGATGAAAGAGTAAATATCAAAACTGTTGAAAAGTTTTATGATTTGCTGAAAGGGATTCTTAAAAGAGTAGCTGAAAATAATTAAGTAAAATCAATCAAAAAAAAACTTCCGAGTTTTTTATAAACTATGAGGTTCCTCTTTATCTAACAATTAATATATAAATAACGAATCTCCGTACACATATTCATAGGGTAAAGTATCAGCTAATCTTTGTGTTGCCCAAAAGCCGTATGATTTAATGCCAAATGTCTCATAATAACGTCCTAATTTATCAATAATTACCGAATCTTTTTCAAGTTTTATCCACGATATTTTAGTGTTGTTGTCTTCTGGAAATTTTTCTTTATTAGGGTTTTGATATTGTACTTCAAAATAATTTTCAAATTTTAAATACATTTCATTCGAATTTTTTGTAGGCTTGATGTATTGATTTGTATTAACATAAAAGATTATCGGTTTTATACCAAACCTTGGTTCAAGCCATGATCTATATAAAACTTCAAATCCATTTTTTTCTACAAAATTATAATCCAAATATTCCGGATTATATCCATTATCAGTTTTATTGGAATTATTGATTTCATTTTCCGGGGAGCTTAATTTTTTACCTGTTATATTATAGTTTTTGCAAATTGCCTGTAGAAAATGCCTTAAAGAACCGTTATATACCTTTTTTCTGTTTAATTTCCAAAGCTTTAAAGTATCAGGGTTTGTTGTTATAAGTAGACTAAATTTTGGAAATCCTGAGTATTTAACATAATCTTCATTATACTCAAAATGGATTAAATCATATTCAATTTTATACCCTAATGCTTTATTAATTATTATCAACGGTTTCTGAGAATTTGCAAAAAGTATATCATCCCCATTCCAATTAAAATTAAGGTTTAAAGAATTTACGATAAAAGTATTTTGTGCAAAATAGGAAGTGCCGATAAATGATTCCTTAAAAATTTCCAAGTTTTTTTCCAACTCGATTTGTCCCTCTGCTGTAACTCTAATAGTTGAGAACTGATATACACTAG
>JADFGB010000161.1 GCA_022567875.1 Bacteroidota bacterium
CTGCTTATGATAGAGTTAAAGAATTGCAGGCAAAAGGGTTGGCAAGTAATTCTGAATTGGAAACTGCGGAAAGCAATTATTTATCATCAAAAGCTTTATATGAAGCTCAAGAATCAGCTGTATTGCAAAGCAGAGCATCTGTAAAAGAAGCAGATGATAGACTTTCCAAAACATTAATTTATGCACCTATGGATGGTACAATAAGCCAGCTAAATGTAGAACTTGGTGAAAGAGTACTCGGAAGTGGGTTCACTCAAGGTACAAATATTATGACTGTTTCTAACCTTAATAATATGGAAGCAACAGTAGAAGTAGATGAAAATGATGTAGTTCTAATATCAGTAGGCGATACCACAAGGATTGAAATAGATGCCTTCGGAGATAGAATCTTCAAAGGTATTGTAACTAAAATAGGCAATACTGCCAAAACAGGGGGTTTGGGTACACAAGACCAGGTTGTTAATTTTGAAGTAAGAATTAATTTAATTGATACTGATAAAAATCTTAGACCCGGAATGTCTTGCACTGCAAAAATTGAAACTGAAACTATTAAGAATGTTTTAAGTGTTCCATTACAAAGTGTAACAGCAAGAAATGCATCGGAATTAGAAAACGGAAAAAAGAATAAGAAAACAAAAAATAATAAACCACTTAATGTTAAAAAAAGGACTAAATCAAAACCGAAACTTCATGAAATTGTTTTTGTTATTAAAGACGGAAAGGCAGATATTGCCAAAGTTAAAACAGGAATTAGCGATGATAATTATATACAAATAAAATCCGGTCTAAAGGAAAATCAAGAGGTGGTTACCGGAAGTTATCGTGCAATTTCTCGTGAATTGAAAAAAGGTTCAACTGTAAGAGTAGAGAAAAAACGAAAAAGGGGTTTTCGAGAATAATAATAATAACGGAATAATAAATGAACATAATTAAAATAGAACATATTGCTAAAATTTATCATTTAGGTTCGGAAGAAGTTCATGCTTTAGCTGATGTCTCTTTAAAAATTGATAAAAACGAATACGTAGCAATAATGGGTCCCTCAGGATCAGGAAAATCTACTCTGATGAATATGCTGGGCTGTCTTGATACACCAACTTCCGGTATTTACGAATTTACAGGTAAAAATGTAAGTGATATGTCAGATAATGAACTTGCAAAAATTAGGAATCAGGAAATTGGATTTGTTTTTCAAACTTTTAATCTTTTAGCAAGATCAGATGCACTTCATAATGTTGAACTGCCTCTGATTTATGCCGGCATTTCAAAACATGAAAGAAAAGAAAGAGCAGAAAAAGTACTTGTTGATGTGGGTTTAGCTGATAGGATCCATCATAAACCTAATGAACTTTCAGGTGGACAGAGGCAAAGAGTGGCAATAGCAAGAGCTTTGGTTTCTGAACCTTCCATTATGTTGGCAGATGAACCAACAGGTAATCTTGATTCTAAAACAGGTGAAGGAATTATGACTTTGTTTAATGAACTGCACGAGAAGGGCAATACAATTATTTTAGTAACTCACGAAGCATATATTGCAGATCACGCAGTAAGAATTATTAGATTAAAAGATGGTTTTATTGAATCTGATGAAATTGTTGAAAAAAGATTTGTCCCAAATAATAAAAAAGTTTTAGAGAGTTAAATATTTTGTTTTTCAAAATAATAAGAGCATAGGTTTACAATGAGAGATTTTTTGTTCGAAATGAAAGAGGGTTTATTTATTGCTCTTCGTGCACTTAGGTCTAATAAGATACGAGCAACACTTACTATGCTTGGTATTGTCATTGGAATAACTTCAGTAGTTTTAATGACAACAGCAATTAAAGGAATAGATGGAGCATTTCAGAAAGGAATAAGCGCATTAGGCTCCGATGTTTTATATATTGATAAATTTGCCTGGTTTGGTAATAGAGATTATTGGAAGATGCGAAACAGAAAAAATCTTACTATGGACGATTATGGCAGATTTAAAGAGTTAGCAAAATTACCAAAAACTTCTGCACCCGTACTTAGATCAAGAAAAACAATAAAATATGGTGATAAAAATGTTGAAGGAGTAATTCTTATTGGTTCAACTTCAGAATATGTTGCAACTACTAATTTTACTTTCGATCTTGGAAGATTTTTTTCTCAAGCTGAAAGTAAATCCGCAAGAGATGTTGTAGTGCTCGGTAGTGAGGTTGCAAAAAATTTATTTCCTAGAGATAATGCACTGGATAAAAAAATAAAAATTGGAAATCATAAATTTAAAGTAATTGGTGTATTGGCCGAGCAGGGAAGTTTTATTCTAGGAAGTTTTAATCCGGATAATCAGGTGTTTTTACCAATAGGCTCAATATTTAAATATTACCTTAATAGATCAAGGGGGTCAATTACAATAAATGTACGAGCACAAAATCCATCAATGGTTGCTGATACAAAAGCTGAAGCAATTGGTGTTATGCGAAAAGTAAGAGGACTCAAATACGACGAAGATGATGATTTTGCAGTTAATCAGCAAGAAGGTTTAATGAATAATTTTAACAGTATAGTTGGTGTAATACAAATTGCCGGTTTATTTATTACAGGTTTAGCTTTATTTGTAGGGGCAATTGGTATAATGAATATTATGTTTGTTTCAGTTAAAGAAAGAACTAAAGAAATTGGATTAAGAAAGGCAATTGGTGCTAAAAATAGAACAATTTTAGTGCAATTTATTTTAGAATCTTCCGTTATTTGTTTATTTGGTGGGTTAATAGGATTACTTTTAGCTATTATTTTAAGTATGGTTATTGATCAATTTCTACCTACATCAGTTCAATATAGTGTAGTGATAATAGCGATTGTAATTTCATTGATTACAGGGGTTGTAGCAGGATTTGCTCCTGCATATACTGCTGCTAAGATGGATCCGGTAACAGCTTTGAGGTATGAATAATGAATTTATTACAAATCTTTTCAGTTTCTTTAAACTCTCTAAAAAATAACAAACTTAGAGCAGGTTTAACAATTTTGGGCGTAGTAGTAGGTATTTTTTCTATAATTGTAATAATGACTATTATTACAATGCTTCAATCCAGCATAGAAAACGGTATGTCACAATTAAGTCAGAATACCTTCCAAATACAAAAATTTCCTGCAATACAAACTGGTGGACATTCAGCAAGAAGAAAATTTAGAAACCGTAAAGACATTACACTTGAAGATTTTTATAGATTTAAAAAAATGTTAAAAAACGCACAATATGTGGGTGCGGAGCAATGGCAATTCGGTAAAATTATAAAGTATAAAAACCTAAAAACTAACCCTAATATACAAATTGCAGGAGAAACAGTTGATGGAATTAAAACTAATGATTGGCATGTAGAATACGGCAGAATTATTAATCAACAAGATGTTGACCATTCCAAAAATGTTTGTTTAATTGGTAATGATATAGTTGAGAAATTATTTTTAAATATAAATCCTGTTGGGCAGGTTATACGTGTTCAAAATTATCCGTTACAGGTAATAGGAGTTTTGGAAAAGAGTCCCCAAATGTTTGGTAGTAGCAGGGATAATAGGGTTGTTATACCACTTTCAACATTCCAGGGTATCTTTGGAAAAAGAAGTAGAAGTGTAAATATTATGGTTACGGCTGAAAACAAAGAAATTTATGAGCAAGTGATTGAAGATGCAATTGGTTATATGCGTACAATTAGAAAAGTGAAACCTGGTGAAGAAAATGATTTTGACATTTTTAGTAATGAGTCATTAATTGAACAGGTAAATGTTACGACTGCTGGAATTAAAGTGGGTGCTTTGGTTATATCTATTATTGCTCTACTTGCTGCGGGTATTGGTATTATGAATATCATGTTAGTATCTGTAACAGAAAGGACAAGAGAAATAGGTATTAGAAAAGCAGTTGGAGCAAAAAAATCTAATATTTTAATACAGTTTTTATTAGAAGCAATAGTACTATGTCTTATAGGAGGATTTATAGGTATTTTGTTAGGGGTTGGAATAGGTAACTTTGCGGGTAGTTTCCTAAATGCACAGACGGCAATACCTTATGATTGGGTGGCTATTGGTTTAACTTTATGTGTAATGGTTGGTATTATTTTTGGTACTTACCCTGCATATAAGGCATCAAATTTAGATCCCATTGAAGCATTGCGACACGAATAATTTTATAC
>JADFGB010000162.1 GCA_022567875.1 Bacteroidota bacterium
AACAACTACATCTGTTGCTGCGGCATAAAGACCGTATAATGCAAACAAAGCCCAAATAATATATACGTTTTCCAAGGTAGCAAAACCGAGATAAACCAACGAAAATATTAAAAGTCCCCCGGAGTAAATTTTTTTCTTTCCGTATTTATCGGACAATTTACCAAGAGGGTACGAAAGACCTGCATAAACAATATTGTAAAAGACATAACCCAAAATTGCCATAGTAGCTGAATCCGAAATTGCTTTTGTTTTTAATATTAAAAAAACATCGCTGCTGTTTACCAATGAAAATAACGTTACAATTAAAAGAAGCATCTTATATTTTGATGAAGCCGTCTTCCAAAAAACAGAATATCTTTTATCTGATTTTACTGTTGTGTTTATAAAATTATCTTTAACAAATAAAGTCAATGAAACGGCAATTAAAGACGGGACAAATGCTATTAAAAATATAAGCTTGTAATTGTTGTTAAAGTAATAAAGAAGTCCCAATGCAAGCAATGGACCCAGCGCCGCACCTACCGAATCTAAAGCACGATGAAAACCAAAAATGGCACCGGTTGTGTTCTTATCAGTATAACTGCCTAAAAGTGCATCACGCGGTGCAGTTCTTATTCCCTTTCCTACTCTGTCGCCGGTACGTGATATTACAACCGCCGATATATGGGGGAACAATCCCGGAAGCGGTTTAGCAAGAGCTGAAAGTGTGTATCCAATTCTGACAAACAAAGCGCGTTTGCCTATTTTGTCGGATAAATTTCCTATAAATCCTTTTAACACGCCGGCAATAATAGATGCAGCTCCTTCAATTGCACCAACTACAGACATTGAAGCACCCAAAATTGAAGTTAAGAAAATGGGTATAACCGGATATAACATTTCACTGGCGATATCAGTAAAAAGACTTACGTATGAAAGTATCTTTACGGGTTTGGGTATTTTATTCTTTGACACAATCTAAATTTACTTAGATAATTTATTTAAACAAATGTGTGATGAGTATGCATATTTATTAACATATTTTTTGATTGAACCGGCACTTGTTTGTAAATTAGTTATTATAATTTTAAAAATTGATAAACCAAGAGGATAAAATGCGTAGAAGAATAATTGCCGGAAACTGGAAAATGCACAACAATCTAAGTGAGTCACAAAACCTTGTTACAAAATTAGTGAACGGATTAAATGACCAAAACATAAATAGGGAGGTAATAATTTGTCCACCTTTCACATCATTAACTGAAGTAAGCAATTTACTGAGTGGTACAAAAATAGAGTTAGGTGCACAGAACATGCATTTTGAAAATAAAGGTGCTTTTACGGGTGAAATATCAGCCGATATGCTTAAAAGTATCGGGTGTAAATATGTAATTCTTGGTCATTCCGAAAGAAGGAATATTTTTGGTGAAACAGACGAACTAATAAATAGGAAAATTAAACAAGCTTTAATTTCTGAACTAACTCCAATATTCTGTATGGGCGAAACTCTTGAACAAAGAGAGGATGGAATTACAAATGACGTGATTAAAAAACAAATATCGGAAGGAATGAAAGGGCTAAGTGAAGAAGATGTTAACAAAATAATTATTGCATACGAGCCAATTTGGGCAATAGGTACAGGTAAAACAGCTACCCCGGAACAAGCACAGGAAGTTCATAAATTTATTCGATCTTTATTAAGAGAGAATTTTTCTGAAAATTCTTCCCAAAATATTCCTGTTTTATACGGTGGAAGTGTTAAACCGGATAATGCAGAAGACTTACTTGCAAAAGAAGATATTGACGGAGCTTTGGTAGGCGGAGCTTGTTTGGATGTAGATTCTTTTATAAGCATAATAAATGCTTAAAAATTAATAAAACGGACTATTCTGGGGGAACATCATATTGATTTCCCCTGTCATCTTTGGTATCTTTATAGGATTAATTTCTACTACTTTAGGCTTAAAAATTGCAGAAAAGAATTTTCTATTTCATAATTTTTATTACAATATTTCTCTCTCTATCGCTGTCATCATTGCTTCAAGCACAAATTATATTTAAGGAACTACTTCAATATAAGCTGCCCGTTAATTCTACAGATATATTTGGAATATCACAGACAAGAAGAATAATAAACCTAAATGGTGATTGGACAGTAAGGACCGTGGGAAGTAATTCAAAACCGGTAAATGTTTCTGTACCTTCGGAATTTGACAGTAACGGAAGATTGATTTTTGAAAAATCATTCACACTTAATTATGATGATATAAATAATCACACATTAATCCTGCACTTTTTAGGCATAAATTATTCTGCTGAATTTTCAGTTAATAATAATATAATTTACAGGCACATAGGCGGAACTTTTCCTTTTAGTTTTGAATTACAGAAAGATATTCTGAAAATCGGTGATGATAATACTCTTTTGGTAAAATTATCACACAACCTTTCCGAAAGTACAATCCCACTAAAACAAAGAATTTATTTCCCAAAAAACTTAGGTGGTATTTTCAGGGATGTCTTTATTTCAATACTGCCCACAACATATTTGGATGATATAAATTTTACATCCGTTTTGGATTTCAAAAGAAATACAGCACTGTTAAAGTTTTCATCCAAATTTATTTTTAATTATTTTCAGAATGATTATGACACTTTATCAAATGAAAATAATTATTCAATAAAAATTAATCTGAAGTCATCTGACGGCAGACAAAATATAGACCTGCCGATTAAAAGTTTTGAAATAGGACAAAATATAAGTACTGTTATTAACAATACTTATAAAATTTCCAATCCAATTATCTGGTCAACTAACAAACCAATTTTTTACAGCGCAACTATTCAATTGCTAAATGATAAAGAAATTATTGACGAAGTAAAACAAAAAGTCATACTACTTTCTATAAAATCAGGTGGAATAGGATTAGAGGTGAACAATCGTCAATTCCAAATTAAAGGGGTTACTTATCTTACATCGTTTAACGATAGAGGGGAAATGGCGAGTTATAAAGAGATGGAAGACGATATAAAAATTATTAAACGAACAGGATTTAATTCTGTACGGTTTTCTAAGTCAGTTCCACATCCATACTTTATGGAACTCTGCAGAAAATACGGGCTATTAGCTTTTATAGAAATTCCTCTTAATTATATACCCCCTCATTTTGCAAGCGATATTAATTATTCATCAAACATAGAAATTTATTTAAAAAAATATTTGATGAAATATAAAAAATATAATGTTGTTGCTGCACAAATGAGTCGTGGAAAAAGCGAACGAACAATAGCTGTAAGTTTGGGAAGTTTATGCAATACTTTGGGTCGATTTGCTATGGATATTTGCCTGTATATGAGTCAGAATTTCGATTTTATTTAATTTCCGGATGCACTTACCACAGGCAGCAGTATCATGCCTCATAAAAAGAATCCGATTGTGTGTGAGCGTATTTCGGGTTTGGCCCGCGTTTTGCGCGGCCACGTAGTGCCCGCGATGGAAAACATTCCTCTATGGCATGAACGTGATATAACTCATTCGTCCGTAGAGCGCGTGATTATTCCGGATAGCACGATTTTGCTTGACTATATGTTGAAAAAATCTGTAGGACTCTTAAAAAACCTCATCGTTTATGAAAAAAAGATGAAGGAGAATATCGATTTGTCATATGGCTTGCCTTCGAGTCAGCAGGTTCTGTTAGCATTCATCAAAAAAGGCCTCACACGCGAAAAGGCTTATAAAATCGTGCAAGCCCACGCGATGAAAGCATGGGACACAAAACTTTCATTAAAGGATCTCCTTATGAAGGACTCAAAAGTGCGTAAAATTCTCACGCAAAAGGAAATCAAAGAATGCTTTGATCTTAAACGCCACACAAAACATGCTTCGAAAATTATTGAACGGGTGATCAAATTATGAGCGCACATTATCTAGAGGCTGTACTTGAAACAAATTTTGAAGGCGTCAAAGAATTTCGAAAAGGAAAGGTTCGGGATGTCTATGAAATTGAGGACAAACTCCTTATTGTTGCGACGGATCGCATCTCTGCGTTTGACTGCGTATGTCCGAACGGAATTCCGGGCAAAGGGATCGTGCTAACCAAAATCTCTCAATTTTGGTTTTCTGAACTGAAAGACGTGGTTAAAAATCATTTAATCACGATGAATCCCGAAGA
>JADFGB010000163.1 GCA_022567875.1 Bacteroidota bacterium
TTCTAAAACTACATTTTTCATATTCACCGATTACCCCGGCACCGGAGTTAAAAATCTTTTGTGATAAAATTTCCACAGATTCTTCAGGAACAAAAACTATAACTTTGTATTGATTGGATTTTAAGTTGACCAAAAAGTTAATATTGTTTAATTTTAATTTTTTTGCAAGTTGAAAACTTACACCGTCTTTTGTAAAGTCAAGATTTGTGTGAGAGGAATAAAGAGTGATATTATTCTTTATTAATTTTTCTATGAGTATAGAAATTTTATCTTTTTGAGTGTCTATCTTTTTTATAGAGTTAAAGAGCAATGGGTGATGGCTGAATATAAAATTACATTTTTGTTTTATTGCATTATTAATTACCCCTTCAGTTAATTCAAGGCATAACATAATGTTTTTCAATCCTCTGTTTAAAGTACCTACTTGCAGCCCTACATTATCTCTTTCCCAAGCTATTTCTTTAGGCGCCCATTCTTCTATATATTTTACAACATCTTTGCAGGTCATAAATAAAAAAAAATGCACTTCGAAGTTCGGAGTGCATTTTAATAATTCTGTCGCTTTATTTTATTTTGAATACGTAAAGTGTATTTACTTATAAATTTTAGTAATATTTTTTTATTCTTCATAATTAAGATTTATAAAATAACATTTTTTACTTCTATTTTCAAGATTATGTTATGTCAAACTATTGAACACACTTTTATTTAATTAGGTTCCAACCATTTTCCGTCATCTTTAATCAAACCAATTAATTCATCAACAGCCGTAACTGATCTTATATTTCTTTTAATTATATCTTTCCCTCTGTAAAGGGTGATTTTGTCAATACCGGAACCGACGTAACCATAATCTGCGTCTGCCATTTCTCCGGGACCGTTTACAATACAGCCCATCACAGCAATTTTTACTCCCTTTAAATGAAGTGTCCTTTTTCTGATCATTTCCGTTGTTATTTGAAGATCAAAAAGAGTTCTTCCGCAGGAAGGGCATGCTATATATTCGGTTTTTGTTATCCTTACTCTCGATGCCTGTAAAATATTAAATAGTAACAAATTGATATCTTGATTAGAAAAACCGTAATTATTTTCATAATTAACCCAAACACCGTCACCGAGTCCGTCTATTAGTAATGCTCCTAAATCAGTGGAAGAATAAAGTCTTAATTTATCAAATGAAATATTTTCATAACTCCTTTTTATTATAACAGGAGATTCAATTCCTTTGTTTATCAATTCAAAAAATGCTCTTCTTTGTTCTGTCATTCCGTGTAAATTTTTTGTAATTAACACAAGCACTATGGTTTTATCTTTCTTTATTTTCTTTGTTAATTGATCAGTCAATTCACCTAATTCGACTTTAATAAAATTTAAGGTTTTATGTTTTTCTTCGTTTTTAATGTATTCTTCTATGCTGAAGATAGGATAGCTTCCTATTTTGTTTTCAAGATTGATCCAATGCGAATAGTCGTAAATAATTTTTAGACTGTTTGGTAGATTAAGATTGGTCGTTTTGTTTTTCAGATAGATAAAATCAGCGGCACTATCAGTCAGCATCCATTTGTTAGTTAAATTATTGTAAACATAACCAATGTGTTCTAAATCTTTTAAATTTTTTAAACCGTCTCGTGAATAATCAGAAAAAACAACCGGGACGTTATCGCCCCCAATATTTTCAATTGGAAAAGATTCTCTTTTATTATAAGTAAACAAATCGACAGGGCTTTTTTCGATAGGATTAATCCCCTGGTGTTTCTCTCTGACTGCATACCTCGAAACAAGGATTTGGGCTTCCGGTATTTCAATTTCCGGGTCTTCAATAAGTGATACTCTGATAGTATCTCCCAGTCCATCTTCCAATAAAGCACCGATTCCCAAAGCAGATTTGATTTTTCCGTCTTCACCTCCCCCGGCTTCCGTTACACCTAAATGAAGTGGATAATTCATATCTTCTTCTTCCATTATTTTTACAAGAAGTCTATAAGCAAAAACCATTATTTGCGGATTGCTTGCTTTCATTGAAAGAACTATATTAAAGTAATTTAGGTCTTCACAAATTCTAACAAACTCCAATGCAGATTCAACCATTCCTTTAGGTGTATCGCCATAGCGACTCATAATTCTATCAGACAGTGACCCGTGGTTTGTTCCGATTCTCATAGCGGTTCCGTATTCTTTACAAACCTTTACAAGTGGTTCAAACTTAAATCTTAGAGATTCCAATTCCGCATTATATTCCGAATCGGTATATTCAATTGTTTGAAATTTTTTCTTATCAACAAAATTTCCCGGATTCACTCTTACTTTTTCAACTATTCTTGCCGCAATTAAAGCTGCATTCGGTGTAAAATGAATATCTGCTATTAGAGGTGTATTGTAACCACGTCTTTTAAGTTCATTCTTTATGTTCTTTAAATTTTCAGCCTCATTTTTACTTGGTGTTGTAATACGCACATATTCACAACCTGCTTCAATCATCCTAATTGACTGCTCAACAGTTCCTTTTGTGTCCATTGTGTCTGTTGTTGTCATCGATTGAATTCGGATTGGATTATCAGCCCCCAAAGGTATGTCTCCTATAAAAACTTCTCGGGTTTTATAACGGGAATACTTTGTAAGACTGTTACAATAGTACTGTAATTTTTCTTTAACAAGCATTAGAATGGTTTAGGCTTTACATAAATAATAAAATATAAAAATTATATATATAAATATAATATTTTAAGAACAGTAAATTTGAAAAACAATATTAAATATTTAATTTGCTAATTCGTTATGAGAATACCTGAACACAAAATAGAACAAATTAGGTCATCGATAAGCATTGTTGATTTAATATCCGAATATGTACAATTAAGGAAAAGAGGTAAAAATTATACCGGGCTTTGTCCATTCCACAACGAAAAAACTCCTTCTTTTACAGTAAGCGAAGAAAAACAAATATTTCATTGTTTTGGTTGTCATGCAGGAGGAAATGTTTATAAGTTTTTAATGGAATATGAAAAAATCTCCTTTGTAGAAGCAGTTCAGGAACTTGCCGAAAAACTTAGCATTGATTTGGAATTAGAAAAAAGCACAAACGATGAACAGCAAAATGAATTGGAAGAATTTTACGAGCTTAACAATATTGTAGCAAGATATTTTTCGGAATTATTACAAAGTAAACCTGGCGGTGAATTAGCTGTAAAATATTTTGAAGATAGAAATCTTAATCCAAAAATTCTAAGAATATTTGGTTTGGGTTATTCCTTACCCGCGAATAATTCATTTGTTCATTTTGCGGAAGATAAAAATCTGGATTTTAATAAGCTAATTACTTTGGGATTAGTGGGACGTTCTGAGAAAGGCAGGCTTTTTGATAAATATCCCGGAAGAATAATTTTTCCGATTTTTTCTCCGAACGGAAGAGTAATTGCTTTTGCAGGAAGAAAACTTGATCCATCAACAACAGGAGGAAAATATATAAATTCTCCTGAGACCCCCATTTATATAAAGGGCAGAACACTTTACGGGCTTTCGCACGCTAAGGATGAAATTAGAAAAAAAGGAACAGCTTTAGTTGTTGAAGGATATATGGACTTGTTGGCACTCTATCAAAATGATATAAAAAATGTAGTTGCGGTTTCCGGTACAGCTTTTACAGAAGAACAAGTAAAACTTCTTTCACGCTATACAAAAAATGTAATCCTTCTTTTTGATTCAGACACAGCTGGAATAAAGGCATCAATGAGAAGTATTGAAATTCTTTTGGGACAAGATTTTGAAATTAAAATTACTTCTTTACCAAAAGATGAAGACCCCGATTCTTATGTTAACAAATACGGCAAAGATAAATTTTATGAACTTCTGAACAAAGCAAGAAATTTTTTAGAGTATCAAACAGCTTATTATGAAGATGAAGGGATGTTTGAAGAACCCGTTACAACTGCTGAAGCTATAAGAGAATTAGTTAAACCAGCTGCCTTAATAAAAGACGAATTAAAAAGAAGTTTGCTTATTAAAACCATTGCAAAAAAATTCAATTTAAGAGAAATGCTGATTGAGACTGAACTTAACAAGGCATTAAAAAATATCACGAAACTGGAAACTGCTCAACAACGACGAACCTCTCAAACAAAATATGAAGAAAGTGATATAAACAAGAAACAAAA
>JADFGB010000164.1 GCA_022567875.1 Bacteroidota bacterium
GTTCTGCTGAACCTTGGGGAGAAATAATATTTTTAGGCATTCTTGTCGTCACACTAAAAGAAGATGTAGTAATAGATTCTATTCTGAGTGTATCGTTCCCACGATTATATATTTCAAATTTTGTGTATACCTTTTCATTTTGATTTATCTTACCAAATTCCGCTATAAGAAAATCAGAAGCTATCTGTGGATTTTCACCCTGAGGAAACTGAATTGAGGTAATAAATAAAACAGTAAAAAATATTTTCTTAATCATAATTTATTTCTTTATTAAAAAATTCTTTAAATAATTTGGTTCCAGAAAATCATACTCTGTAGTTTTAACACTAGTTCCAAAATATTTACTCCATTGAGCAATGTAAAAAGGATCAGGAGCACCTAAATTAATTATAAAATTATTATTAATAATTTTTTCTTCTAACGAAATATTCGTAATAATTGGCTCTTTTCCAATTATCTCATTTAATTTATCAATTTTTTTTACCTGCAATGGTATTATAAAATCTATTTTTTCTTTATCAATATTTATTTTAGCAAAATATGCTTCATCGGAATTTACTCTTTCTGCTATTATAATTTCCGAATTAATTTTAAAATATTTTTTTACTTGCAAAGCTATTGCTTCAAAAGTAGGTACAGGTACTATCGGTATATTGCTTCCGAGAGCAAGTCCTTTAGCTGCAGACATTCCAATTCTCAGTCCTGTAAATGAACCGGGACCAGTTGAGACTGCTATTTCTTCCACATCTTTTATATTAATATCTGCAGATTTTAAAACATAATTAATTGATGAAAAAATTTTTTCTGAGTGAGAGTTCTTCAAATTGATTTTAGATTCAAAATATTTATCATCTGAAAAATAAAGACAAACACCACAAATTTTTTCCGATGTTTCTAAAGCTAATATAGGTTTCTGATTATCCATATTTTTTAAATTCAATACTTCGAGTAAAATTTGAATTTATTCTAAAATTCACTTCAAATCTTTTCTCTGGTAAAACATCACTAAATAAATTACCCCATTCAATAAAAGAGATTGCTTCTTTATTATTAAAATAATCTTCAATCCCAATATCATATAATTCATTTAATTTTTCTACTCTGTAAAAATCTAAATGATAAAATTTATATTTCCCTTCATATTCATTTACAATTGCAAAAGTAGGACTCTTAACATCTGTAATTTCAAAATTGAGTAAAACTTTTTTAACAAAAAATGTTTTACCACTGCCAAGATTTCCGTTCAATACAACTACATCTCCTATAGATATTTCTTTAGAAAACTCATTTGCTAATTCTGTTGTTTCATTTTCTGTTGAAACATTGTGCATTTCAGGTATAAACACTTTTTACTTTTTCGGTTCCATTATAATAACAGGTAATATCATTTCTTCCATTGATATGCCACCGTGCTGAAAAGTATCTTTATAATATGTTAAATATTTATGATATTCAGTCGGATAAACAAAATAGTAATCTTCTTTAGCAATAATATAATTTATTGTTAATCCTGAACGAGGTAGTTTATACTCTACAGGATCTTTTATAAACATAGCGTGCTTATTATCAACTTTTAAATTTCTTCCGTATTTAAATCGAAGACTAACCGCTGCTTCTCTATCACCTAATACTTTGGCACCTCTTAAAGAACGTATGCTTCCATGATCAGTGGTTATTATAACTTTTGCATTGGGTATTTTTGCAATTTCTCTGAAAGTGGCTATTAACGATGAGTGTCTGAACCATGCATCTGTAAGTGATCTGTAAGCCGCTTCATTCGGGGCAATTTCTTTAAGCAAATCTGAGTCTGACCTACCGTGAACAAGCATATCTAAAAAGTTAACAACAACAGCTGTAAAATGAGTGTTTTGATATGATAAAATATTCTTTGCAAAGTTTCGCCCAACTTCAGGGTCAATTATTTTAATATACTGCAGATCATTCCGCAGTTGGATGTTTTCCCTTCCCAAATATTTTTGAAGTAATTCTTTTTCATATTTATTCATACTTCTTTCTTCTGATTTTTCTGATATCCATAGGTTTGGATACATTTTTTCAATTTCTGAAGGAAATAATCCACTAAATAATGCGTTACGTGAATACGGAGTTGCAGTCGGTAATATTGAGTAATAATATTCTTTTTCAATATTATAATCATTCAACAACAGCTTTTCCATTACCATCCATTGATCAATTCTTAAACAATCCAAAACAAAAAAGAATACAACGGATTTATCATCTTTTAAATACGGGTTTACATATTTAGAAATTATTCCGTTTGAAAGGATAGGAATTTCATTTTCTTCTTTTGAATAAAGCCAGCTTTTATAATTATTCTCAACAAATTTGGAAAACTGCTTATTTGCTTCGCGTTTCTGTTCAGTTAAAGTTTGTCTTAAATCTACTTCAGGATGTTCGTCTAACTCTAAGTCCCAATTAACTAATTTTAAATAAATATCAATCCATTCAGAAAAATCTAAATTTGTAAGTAGAGCCTGGGAAATAGAATTAAAATCTTGCAGATAATCTTTAGTAGTGTATTCATTTGAGATTTTCTTACCCTCTAGTATTTTTTTGCAAACTAAGAAAACCTGGCTTGGGTTTACAGGTTTCGTCAAATAATCGCTTATCTTTGCTCCTATAGCTTCATTCATTAACGATTCTTCTTCACTTTTTGTAATCATTACAACCGGAAGATTTGGATCTATTTCTTTTAATACGCTTAATGTTTCAAGTCCGCCCATACCTGCCATCATTTCATCAAGAAAGATCAGATCATATTTATTTTCTTTAACATGAGTAATTGCGTCTTCACCGTTTGTCACCGTATCAACATCAAATCCTTTTTCAGTTAAGAACAAAACGTGAGAGCGAAGCATATCAATCTCGTCGTCAACCCATAATATTTTTCTGTTTTCCATTTTATAAATACCTCAATTTATACTAACAATTTAAGTATTGTCAGCTAAAATATTAATTTTAAATTTATTTCTAATTTGTTATTGAATAGCTATATGTACGTCCAAACCTGCTTCATTTGTTGTTGAAGGTGGAATTCTTGATGCACCTTCGGGTTCTATTGATGAACGTCTGTAGAATACTGACATTGTAACTTTTGAACTAATAGTATATTTAACCCTCGGTTCAATAGAAATACGAATAGTTCCGTCCTGCGGAGTTCCGTTTTCGTTAAAGTCCAGCATGTTAAAAATAATTGTAGAGTTTCTGGTTTTTGTATAAGAGATACTAAATTCAATATCATTTTTTAACGCAAGACCAAACAAGGGTAAATCAAAGCCTGATTTAGAATATCCGAATGTAATTCCTATATCTTTAGAAAATGTCTCAATTATATTTCTTGTAGAAACACCAAGGCTAAATATTGTTCTTGTTGAATATTTTAGACTACCAATTAAATTTCCGTTCCAAAGACTGGCAAATGTCATATTGACACCCAATAAAGGTGTAAATCCAAATTGTACTTTTTGGATTTGAGTTTCTTGATTCCGCCCTTTTCAGTAATTCCTTAAGTGATGCGGCAAGAAGGGTTTTAGTGCCGGTTTCATCGGAAGAAAACCTTGCTCAGCAGCCTATCTTTTACGGTGATTGCCCCCTCCGGGCACGATTCCTGACAGCAATAACAGCGAATACAGTGGCCATATTTGAATGTCGGTGGCGCGGATTCATCACCGGTGTGCCAGTTAACGGCTTTGGGGTTAACGGGACACATCTCGACACAGGTGCCGCAATTGGTGCATATCGTTTTATCGATCGTCGGTCGCGGGCATATTCGATTCTTGATGAACGTCCTCAAACGCCCGCTACCGGCGGAGACAGGAGGCTTACGAATTACTTCAAAATCCTTATCGACAAGCGATTCCACCTCCGCGCCAATTATTTCAATGTTCTCATAATGGTATGTTCCGAGCCCTGCCCTTTCACCCGGTTCTGACGTTGGTACGAATTCGGGGTTCAGATCAATCGCCAAGGTGAAATTGCGGATGGCGTCCTCATGGCGCTGCGGGGACGAGTGCGCCCATCCACGTCCGAAATAAGCGGCGGCGCTTTTCGGGTCGATCAGGATGGCCTGGGTGTATTCCTCGATGGCTTTGCCGAACAGGCCTTCCCGTTCGAAGG
>JADFGB010000165.1 GCA_022567875.1 Bacteroidota bacterium
AGGTTGCTCAGATTGTGATATATGGATTGTCAACATTGAAGGGACAGAACAGAAAAATTTAACATGTTAACAGAATACTTAAATGAATTTGAACCGGATATTATCATCTGTTCAGAAACATCAGCTATAATACCCTCACTACGTTTCAAAAGAAAAGTAAACAATAATTGTAAAATAATATCTGATATTACTGAATGGTACCCGGAAAATGTTGCCTCTAAACTAAAAGGATTTAATAGAATTTTTTCATACATATATCTTTTCTTATCAAATATAATTTTATCTAATTTGGCTGATGCTTTAATCATCGGTGAAAAAGGGAAAAAGAAAAGATACAATTTGATAACTCCATTCAAAAAGAAAGTAATTGTTGGTTACTATCCTGTTTTAGAATTTTTTAATTATACGGAGCCATCCAAATCTAAAATTGATTTTACTTTGGGATACGCCGGTGTTATCAATTTTAGACGTGGTATATTATCACTCTTGAATGTATTAACTAATTTGCAAAGGAAATATCCTGATAAAAATATAAAATTGAAAATTGCCGGTAGATTTGAATTCACAAATGAAGAAAATATTTTTAAGGAAAAACTGATTAAAGATAATATTCAAAATGTAGAAATTGTTGGTTGGACAGATTATGATAAAATCTCAGATAATCTTTCTGAAATGGATGTTTGCTTTGATCTAAGAGAATTAACGTTTATTTATAAAAATTCCCTTCCAATAAAACTGTTTGAATACTTAGCTGCAGGAAAACCTGTTATTTATTCAGCAATTAAACCTTTAAAAGAAAATATTACAATTAATGATTTCGGGTTTTTAGTTAATCCCAAAAACATTGATGAAATAGTGAATAAAACAGAGAGATATCTTTTAGAAAAAGATTTATTAAATAAACATTCTTTAGCCGCCAGAAAATTTATAGAGGATGGTAATAACTGGGGAAAAGAATCACTTAAACTAATTTCTTTTATTGACACACTCTGAAAACTTAATTTCTTGATACAATCATTTTCGATAAGTTTTCTAATTAAATTATTTTTTTTTGTCTGTAAAGTTCTTTTAATTTATTATCGACATTTTCGTAGGCGTGATATTTTTCAACCCAAGCTTTTCCATTTTCACCTAAACCAATACGTAAATCTTTGTTATCAATCAATTCATTTAATTTTTGATAAAGCTCATCGGCGTTATTTGCAACTGTAAAAGGATTTTCGGGGATCCAGTTTTCATAATCTTTGTCCATATTTGTAATTGTGGGAATACCCATTCCTAGAGTTTCAAGCCCAGCTTTTCCATAACCTGTTCCACCCATTGTTCCTCCCACCTGATCAATACAGATATCACAATTACTTTTAATTTTTAGAAGTTCTTCCCTCTTCATATTTTCAATTAAAAGAAATTCTATTTTTTTTTCTTTTTTAATTTTTTCAATTACACTAATAATTAAATCTGTTCCTTTGTATTTTCTGTTTGTTGGTGAGTGAACAATTTTAACAATTTCATTTTGGTTTACCTTAGTTTTCGGAAGTTCACCTATATCGAATGGATAAAACAGATATTGCAAATCATCTTTCATTCCCAGATGATCATATTCAGATGTTATATTCAAATCAGATATTTCATCAAGTTCCCTTAGTATCCCTCTAATTCTCAAATCGCTTCCATAATAACAGCAGACTATTTTTTTTCCTTCTTTTTTCCATTTTTTTGCCTGATTTGCATTTCTGTAAAAACCAAGTCCTGTATCAAAATGAATTATATCAAAATCATTTAAATGATATTCTTCAATAGCATTGTTAATAGTTTTCTCTTTTAGTTTATCATTTATTTTAAAGTAAATCTTTTCAATAAAATTTTTAGGTTTGAAGTAAATATCTTTTTTTATTTTGTTTTCTACATCATCTACCTTAGTTTTTCTCCATTTTTTTGCAAGAGAAAAATTTGGCAAGGGTAGATTAAGACAAATATCTTCAGGAAAATCTCTTACATTTTTGTGTAATGTAATAATTCTGGAATGGTCACCTACGGACAAGTGCATCCTATAAAAATCATATGGAACACCTGCATAGTTTTGTGGAGCTATGTGCAATATTTTCAGCATTACAGCTTAATTCTAAATGTATCCCTGAATATTCCCCTTGCCCCGAAATTTTCTTTAAATCTTGCCAGTCCCCAATTCGGGTCCATATCAACAGTAAAAATTCCAAAGTCCAAAAACTTAAATCCTTCTTTTTGATATTTAGTCATAATTTCATAAAATAAAAGATTAACTGCTCTAAATTCCTGGTATTTTTCTAAATGACTAATATAAAAAGCTAAAACAACTTTTGGATTAGCACTAAAATTACAAACACCTGCAATCAATTTTTTACCATTAAAAGCACCCCATAATCTAATATCATTCGGGAATAATTTTTTTAATCTCATTAATTCTTTTAAGGTATGCGTCGGTTGTACATTGTGCCGCAAGCTCAAATTCTTTTTTAATATTTTATAATAATTTTCAAACTCATCACATTCCCTTATTTCAACACCGAGTTTCATTGATCTCTTAATTGCTGTTCTTGCTGTAGCCCTAAAAGTTGATAATAATTTTCCATCGGGAATATCCAATTGTACTACACTTGATATCTCCCTTTTCTTATATTCAAAACCATTTTTTATTAAAGCAAAATCAAGATAGTTGGAATATTTAGACTGATAAATAAGAGGAGTGGGTGTCAGTTCTACAAAATCGCATTTTAACTTTTTAGCATAATCTATTACTCCTTCAACAATTGAAAAAGCATCTTCTAAATTCAAATCGGATTTGTATACAAAGTTTCCGTAGGATGAACCGGGGTGAGAGGACAATATTTTTTGTCCGTTTCTCTTAATTATAGCCGCCGGAAATAAAGAAAATATTGTTCCTTTTTTAAGTACAACTAATGAAGCATCCTTAAATCTTTTTTTAGGGTGATACGATAAAAATTTTCTTGAGTGGAATAAAGTTCCGTTATCGGACAGTGGAATAAAATCATCCCAATGTTTATCTGTTAATTTTGATTTACTTAAAGGAATAAATTTGAACATTAAGTTTAATTAAATTTATATCGAAGTGAGAATAAATTAGCACTGCCAAGTCCCAGTTGAAAAGGCACATAAGCAAAATCAAATGTTAGGTTACGCCAATTAAGGCCGAAGCCGTATGTAAAACTGCGTGTATCATAACCGCCTTGATAACCTAATCTTACTGCAATTAATTTTTTATATACAGCTTCTCCCCCAAAATTTAAGTGAGTTTTATCTGTTTTAGTAAATCTTTGGATTTCTCCGCCAAGTATGAGACTCAATTCTTTATTAGGAATATTGTACAAATAATTTGCACCTGCGACTATTTCTGTAGGGACAACCGTTTCTTGAGTTTTCAATGTTTCCATAGAGCCAAGGTTTCTAATTACAAATGAAGCGGTTAAGTTTGGTATTTGTGTTTTATAGTCAAGTCCAAAATCCCAGGCATTGCCTTTGGCTTCATTAATAAAAAATTGCTCATACAAATATTTATATGTCACACCGATTTTTATTCCATCATAAATTTCAAATCCAGTAGAGATATTCCCTGAGAAAAATCTTGCATCGAATTTAGCAAGTGCAGCTCCCGGTTTGGTACGTACTTCAATATCATTAACCGAAGTTATATTAACGCCGATTCCTATCTTTATACCTAAAATTCTTGTTGTAGCACCAATCACATCACTTCTTATGCCTTGTATCCAATTGTTGTGCATTGCAATTAATTCTTTATCATCGGAATAAGCTAGTTTAGCAGGATTATAAAATTGAGCAGTTACACCTTTAGAAAAAACTGCACCTGCATTACCCATAGCAATGTTTCTTGCACCGAACCCTATTTTTAAAAAAGCTAAACCACTTTCACCTGCGGATTGTGAATAAGCAGCAGTGACGGAAAGTATAAATAGGAGTAATATTTTTATAGAATAATTTTTCATATTAAAATTTAATTAAAACTTTTTATCAATAATAGGACAAAATTAAAATTTTATAGTTATCCCAACAATATGCCTGTCATCGGGTGAATATCTTTCTATTACATAAGCATAATCTACACTAAGTAAAAAATTTCCAAC
>JADFGB010000166.1 GCA_022567875.1 Bacteroidota bacterium
TTCAGGGCGTTCATCTATTAAAAGAATTAATAATTTAACCTCAGGGTTGTTCCTTGAAATGGAGTTTGCAATTTTTTGAAGCAATATTGTTTTCCCACTTTTTGGAGGTGAAACAATAAGCCCTCTTGGTCCTTTGCCAATAGGAGAAAGGAGATCCATAATTCTCATTGAAAATTCTCCAGGTGCAGATTCCAATACAAGTTTTTTAGTAGGATAAACAGGTAATAAATTATCAAAAAGAGTACGTCCTCTAATTTTTTCAGGTGCTAAAGAGTTTACAGCTTCCACTCTAAGCAATGCAAAAAATCTTTCACCATCTTTTGGAGGTCTTACCTGTCCACTAACAAAGTCACCTGTTCTTAAACTAAATTTTTTAATTTGTGAAGGTGAAACATAGATATCTTCAGGAGAAGGCAAATAATTATAATCCGCTGACCTTAAAAACCCGTAACCATCGGGTAAAACTTCCAAAACACCTTTTGAAAAAGTAAGTCCGTTTTTAGATGTTTGTGCCTCTAATATTCTAAATATCAAATCCTGCTTTCGTAGATCAGCATATTCCATAATTTTTAGATCTTGAGCAATTGCATTTAATTCAACAATTTTTTTTGATTTGAGTTCTGAGATATCCATTGGTTTTTTTCTTCCTTAATTATTTGATTTAAAATTTATTTAACAATTAGATTCTTTATGACAATATTTTGATTTTATCTGGATTTGTTTAGCAGATTCGGAGCTATTTATATTTTACTCTATTATTCTATTATTTTTTAATAACGATAGGATTTAGTGGACTATGGGAAAATTACATTTTCCCAAATGAAATGTCAAGTTAAATCCTTAATAATTCAGTTTTTACTTTTCCCAACAAATACATGCTGCCTAATACAACTAAACAGTCATTCTCTTCAACATTTTTAATAACATTCATTAATTCCTTTGGATGATTGATTATTTTAACATTGAAACCAAGATTATTACAAGTTTTTGTTAAATCTTCAATACTTTCAGCTCTTTTATTTTGTATAGAAGTTAGATATATATTTCTAAATTCATTTCTTAATTCTTTAAGCATAATCTTATAAGCTTTATCTTTTAATGCACTAAATAACAAAAATTTATTTTTATAGTTTGATGAGTGTTTTCTAAATTCAGATAAAAACTTTCTAACTCCGTCAGGATTATGTGCAGAATCAAAAATTACGTCAGGTTTTTTATTATAAAATTCATATCTACAAGTTAACGAAGTATTTTTAATTACATTTTCTAATCCCAATGAAAAAGTATAATTATTAAAATTATTTTGTATTTGCATTACTGACAATACGGAAATTGCAGCATTTATTTTTTGATAATCTCCATTTAAAGGTAAAGTATTTATCATAACTTTTTTTTCATTGTATGAAACTACTATTTCATTATTCTCTTTTTTAATAAAATTTTCAATTTCGTAAAGAGCAGTATTTAATGACTTACATTTAGTTCTTATTATATTCATTGCTTCTTGTGGTAACTGACCGACTACAACTTTACTGTCAGTTTTTATTATACCGGCTTTCTCTTCTGCAATTTTAGTTAGGGTATTACCCAATATTTTAGTGTGTTCTAAACTTATTGAAGTAATAACCTCACAAAGCGGTTGTAGAACATTTGTCGCGTCCAATCTTCCCCCAAGTCCAGTTTCAATTACCGCATAATCAACATTATTTTTGTAGAAATAACAAAATGCCATTGCCGTTGATACTTCAAAAAAAGTAATCTTATTTTTTAAAATGTAATCATAATAATCAGTTATAAACTGACAAATGTAAGAGTCCTCAATTTCTTCATTATTAATTCTTATCCTTTCATTAAATTTGACAAAATGCGGAGAAGAAAATAAACCTATTTTATATTTGTGTTCTTGCAAAATACTCGATATAAATGAAGCAGTACTTCCCTTACCGTTAGAGCCGGCAATATGAATTGTCTTTATTTTTGATTGCGGATTACCAAGAAAATTTAAAAATTTCTTTATGTTTTCTAAACCGAGCTTTATGCCAAAATTATGAAGTGAAAAAAGTTTATCTAATGAAACTTGGATATTCATTTTAATCTAATTGATAAGATCCGGTAATTGAAGATACTTGTTCAATATTATTTTCGTTGCAATAATCTGTTAATCCCTTAAGTACTTTTTCAGCTGCTGTAGGATCAATAAAATTCACCGTACCAAGTTGTACAGCGGATGAACCTGCAATCATAAATTCTACTGCATCCTGCCAATTCATAATTCCACCGATACCGATTATTGGGATGTCAACTTTTCTATGAATTTCAAATACTTTTGCCAATGCAATTGGCTTTATAGCAGGTCCTGAAAGTCCGCCTGTAATATTATAGAGTTTTGGTTTCCTTGTTTTAATATTAAAAGCAGTACCAACTAACGTATTAATAGCAGAGACAGCATCTGCACCTTCCTTTTTTGCTGCTTGTGCAAAATCGGAAATGTAAGATACATTTGGTGATAGTTTAATTATAATCGGTTTTGTTGTATTAGCTCTTACTTTTTCGGTAATTTTCCCTACCATTTTAATATCATTACCAAATTGTAAACCGCCTTCTTTAACATTGGGACAGGAAACATTAATTTCAAATGCGTGAATTCCATCCTCATGCTCTAACATACTAACGCATTCAACATATTCCTCAATTGTTGAAGCAGCAATATTACATATAATTGGTACATCGTGTTTTTTTAAGAATGGTATTTTTTCTTTAATAAATTTTTCAATCCCTACATTTGCCAATCCAATAGCATTTAACATACCTGCAGCTGTTTCCATTATTCTTTGAGGCTTGTTGCCCTTCCTTGGTTTTAGACTGATTGATTTTGTTACAATAGCACCAATCTTTTTAAGATCAATAAATTCCGATATTTCATTTCCGTAGCCAACAGTTCCGGAAGCAAGCATGATAGGGTTTCTTAAAGTTAAATTTCCGATTTTTACATTTAAATTTACTTTACTCATAAAATAATTTCCTTTGAATTAAATACAGGTCCGTCTTTGCATACAAGTAAATATTTATCTTCATCCGCCGAAGATTGAATTGGGCACCCCTGACATATTCCAAATCCACAAGCCATTGTACATTCTGTTGATATTTCACAATCTATATTATTTTGTTCTGCTAAAATTTTAAGAGCTTTTAGCATCGATGTAGGTCCACAAGCAAATATTTTTGATTTTATATTATCGGTTTTATCTAATTCTTTCTCTAAAAGTTCAATAACATTCCCCTTGAAACCTAACGATCCGTCTTCGGTTGCTACTGAAATATTCTCAAGACCATAAGTGATTACATCGTTTTTTGTCCTTCCGCCAATGAAGGAAATAATTTCCTTTTTACCTTTTAGTTGTCTAGTTAAATAAGGAAAAGGGGCTACACCTAATCCCCCACCAATAATAATAGCTCTATCAAAATCATCTACAATGTTAAACCCATTTCCTAATGGGCCTAATACATCAATAAAGTCACCGGGTTTTTTTGATGCAAGTAACTTAGTTCCGGTTCCCATTGTACTAAACATTAAATAATAGCAATCATCTTCAACATCACAAACACTAAATGGTCTTCTAAACAACGGAATTGCTAATTCACTGATTCTAATATTTAGAAATTCTCCCGGATTTATTTTACGGGCAATTTCCGGTGATATTACTTTAAATAAATGAATGTTGTATTCTAATTCTATAATCTCGTCAATTTGATTTTCAGCAATATTCACATTTTACCTTATTTATTTTTAAAAAATTAGAAAAAAAATGGGTTCTTACCTATAAATGGGAAATGATTCGAGTTTTTTTAGTATTTGCAATTACCGGTAGTTCCAGTTTATATATTGGAGGACCTATAATAAAACTCCTTGGCATTACTAAAGATAATCTAGATCCAATTTTATATTGGGTATTATTTATTTTCATTGGTCTTATGTTTTACCAAATATTACTTGTGTTATTTGGGTGGTTGTTCGGTCAATTTACCTTCTTTTGGGAAATGGAAAAGAAAATTCTACGTAAGTTAGGGCTTGGTTTATTTTTAAAAGAAAAATGAAGATTGGTTTAAA
>JADFGB010000167.1 GCA_022567875.1 Bacteroidota bacterium
TGTAAAAGCAATTTTGTCTATATCGGGATGATTTACAATGGCCGCTCCGGTAGCTCCTGCCCCCGAAACAATATTGACAACACCCGCCGGTAAGCCTGCCGCTTCAATAACTTCGGCTAGTTTGTAGAGAGTAAGTGGCGTAGTTTCAGCCGATTTTATAACAACCGTATTTCCGGTGGCTAATGCCGGCGCAATTTTCCAAGCGGCCATCAATAATGGGAAGTTCCAAGGGATTATTTGTCCGGCAACACCTAAAGATTGTGGTTTTCTATTCGGAAAAGCATACTCTAATTTATCGGCCCAACCCGCATAATAGAAAAAATGTGCCGCTGCTAGCGGAATATCAATATCGCGTGATTCGCGGATGGTCTTACCGCCGTTCAAAGATTCTATTACGGCAAATTCTCTGGCGCGTTCTTGCATGATGCGGGCGATGCGGTAAATATATTTGCCACGTTCTTTGCCCGATAATTTTGACCACACATCGGTATAGGCCTTTCTGGCCGATTTTACCGCCAAGTCAATATCAGCCTCACCCGCTTCGGCCACTTGAGCCAAAACTTTTTCGTTGGCCGGGTTTATAGTATCAAAATACACACCCGACCGTGGAGCTACCCATTTGCCATTTATAAAAAGGTCATATTTTTCTTTCAGCTCAATGTGCGCAGTACTTTCTGGGGCAGGAGCCAAGCTCCAATCTGAACTAAAATCTATTTTAGGTTTGTTTGTCATCTTATTTAATCTTTAGAAAAATAATCTTTAAATTCTTTCAAAGTTTTTATATCATTTTCCAAACTTTTTTTGTAAGGTTTTGATTCATACTTACCAATTGATTTTCCGTTTGGAGAAGAAGCTGAAAATTTTCCAACATCAGTATTTATAGAAACAAGAATAGTTTTTTCTTTACGTGAATCGAGTATAGATTTGGCCGACACACTTTTTATTATAACCATTAATACAAAAAAGGAAAACGCTTTTTATAAGTTTTGTATATTAATTATTCAGAATTTCAAATAAGACCTAAAATTTTATATTTTAATAATTGATATGAAAAAACCTATTTATTTTTTTATTCTTGTACTTACTTCAACATTATTTCACGGCTGTTTAGTTTCAGAACGAATAAATTATACAATAGATCTAAAAACTGCTACAACAGGAAAAGTAACCGTAAATTTCCTAAACATAAAGTCAAATGCAATTGGGAAAAGAGAATTTGAACAAGATAAAAAACATCTTTTTAAGTTTACTCTGAAGAGTAAAAGTTTTATAACTCAGTTAAAAGCTGAGGGTAAATTTGTCAAATACCGTTCTCTATCAGTAAAAAATAATCAACTTAACGGTAAAGTTATATATGATTTTAAAGATGTTAAAAAAGTTGAAGGGATCAGATTTGAGGACGGATTTTATTATTTAACTATGGCATTAGACGACAGCCTAATTTCAACAAACGGCAAACTGATCATTTCTAAAGATTACAAAAGAATTTTATGGGATAAAAATTATAAGCAGCTAAAATTTGAAATGTATTCCAATGGTTTTGATGACAATGTATACAAAGAGTTGGCTCAATATTATAAAAAGAAATAAAAATGTTTGTTGAAGTAGTCTTTCCGCTTCCTTTCCGCAAAGCTTTTACGTATAAAGTCCCTTCTGAATTTCAAAAAGATATTCAGCTCTTTAAAAGAGTTGCAGCTCCTTTCGGAAAAAGAATATTAACAGGCTTTATTATAAATTCTTCAGAAAAAACAAATGTTAAAGTAAGATTAAAAAAAATTCAGGATATTTTAGATGAAAAACCTATCTTCAATAAAACTTCTTTTAAATTTTACAACTGGCTTTCGGAATATTATTTATCTTCTTTGGGCGAAGCATTAAAATTAGGCGTCCCTTACGGTTCGGATGTTGAAACAAAAAAGAAAATTATTGTTAATAAGAAAATTTGCAATGAATTATTAAATAAAGAAAGGGGAAAAAATTCTGTAAAAGAAAAAGTGCTGGATTGTCTTGTTACAAAAGAAGAAATATCATTTTCATACCTTCAAAGAATAATAAGCAAAAAAAATATTTACTCAACAATTAATTCTTTGAATAAATTATCTGCAGTAACTGTAATAACTGAACTGGACGAGGGTAAAGTAAAAGTAAAGAAAGCAAATTATACAAAACTTAAAAAACCGTTAGAGAAAATTTATGGGACATTGCCGGAAATTGAAAGACGATCTCCAAAACAGCTAAAAATATTACTGGAACTAATTGCTCTAAAAGATAAAGATATAAAAGTAACTGATTTGATAGAGAAAACTAATTCATCTCAATCATCAATTAAAGGTTTAGAAAAAAAAGGATTAGTTGAGATATACGAAAAAGAAGTTGAAAGAAAATATTATGAAGAATATTCAGAAAAACTTTTGGATTTTGAACTTACACCCAAACAAAATGAAGTAATTAAAATTGTAAGTGAATCAATAAGCAAAAGATCATTTCAGTCCTATCTTTTGCACGGAGTCACAGGAAGCGGGAAAACTCAAGTATATATTGAATTGATAAAGAAGACACTGAGCTTAAAAAAAACAGCGCTTCTGTTAGTACCTGAAATTTCACTTACCCCACAAATTACAAGCAGACTTACAAACAATTTTGGGAATGAAGTTACGGTTATTCACAGCAGAATGTCTTTGGGGGAAAGATATGATAGTTGGAGAAAAGTTTTAAACGGAAAAGCTAAGATTGTAATAGGAGCTCGGTCCGCTTTGTTTTCACCGTTAAAAAATTTAGGTCTAATTATAATAGATGAAGAACACGATTCCAGCTATAAGCAATTTGACTCAACTCCCAAATATCATGCAAGGGATTGTGCAATTATGCTAGGTAAATTCAATAATTGCCCTGTTCTTCTTGGCTCTGCTACGCCTTCAATTGAAAGTATGTATAACGCAAGAAATGGGAAGTATAAATTATTGGAATTAAGAGAAAGAGTAGATAACGCTAAAATGCCCATTATAAAACTGATAAATATTACTAAGGAAAGAAAAGCAAATAGAATGGAAAATATTTTTTCCAAAACGTTACTTATTGAAATTGAGAAAAGACTGGAGAAAAAAGAGGGAGTAATAATTTTCCAAAATAGGCGCGGTTTTTCGACACAAATATTTTGTGAAGATTGTTCCGAAATAGAAACTTGCGAAAACTGTTCTGTTCCGTTGGTTTATCATATTAATAAAAACACATTACTATGTCATTATTGCGGATTGATAAAAAAAGTACCAAATGCCTGTACACATTGCGGCTCTCTTTCTATAAAATATTTTGGAACAGGAACGGAAAGAGTAGAAGACGAACTAGAGTTTTATTTTCCCAATGCAAGAATCAGAAGAGTAGATTCAGATTCAATTTCTAAGAAAAATTCTTTAAGCAAAATATTATTTGCCTTTGGACAGGGACAAATAGACATTCTCGTCGGGACACAGATGGTTTCAAAGGGATTAGATTTTTCCAGAGTAACTTTAGTAGGAGTTGTTGCAGCAGAAACGAGTCTTTGGCTGCCTGACTTTAGGGCAGATGAAAGAACATTTCAGTTACTTACGCAGGTTTCAGGCAGAGCAGGGAGAAGCGATAAAAAAGGCGAAGTATTGATACAAACACAAAATGATTCCAATCCTACTTTACAGAAAGTATTAAAACACGATTATGAAGGTTTGTTCAAGAATGAAATTTATCACAGAGAAAAATTAAAATATCCTCCTTTTGTAAGGCTTGCACTTATTGAAGCCAAAGACTTAAATGAAAAAAGAGCTAATGGGGCTATAAATGATTTTTACAACGCACTGCTTCCTTATAAAAAATGGTTAAATATATCCAAACCAACCTACGCCATAATTGCAAAACTTAAGGGTTATTACAGATTTCAAATTTTAATAAAAAGCGACAAAGAAATTGACAGGGGAGGTGCGATATTAAGACAAGCAATTTTAGAAGGTGTAGCAACATACAAACGGAAGTCAATTTTTCCTCAACGTTGCAAATAACAATTTTCTGGATGACAAGCATACAGTTTTTGGGAGAATTACAGACGGTATGGATGTTTTGAATGTTATTTTGCA
>JADFGB010000168.1 GCA_022567875.1 Bacteroidota bacterium
TACCTCTTCCGATAATTTTATCCTGATCATCAATAATTATAGCTTTTGAAGTTGTTGAACCTAAATCAACACCTAAATAATATTTATTCATAATATCAAAATTTAATTTGCGTTTATTAGTTTGCGTTGCTCTAACATTTGAAAAAAAGATTCCAGTCTGTTTTTAATATTTGCATAAGAAAAATATCTGGGGTCAACCAAATCAGATTCTATAAAACCAACGGGTATTTCTAATTTTTCTTCAAGTTTTCTCATCATCAGCAGTTGACCGGCGGAAAAAGAATTACAGCTTTTAATTGAATTTACCAAAAATCCGTCTGCATGATAATCAATTATACATTTTTCAAGCAGTTCAATTCTTTGGGGAAGATTAAGGTTTGTGTAACAATTCATGCAATATTCACCCAAGCTTTCAAGAGGTCTGTCAGGATTATGCCTGAAGCCCATATCATATACACCGCCAACCTTAGTATAACTTGAAGCCACTATTACGGCGCCATTATCATAAAATAATTTCCAAAACTCTCTGAAACTTGTCCAGTTTGGGGGTCCCTCTACTACAAGACGGAATTGTTCTTCTTTTATTTCTCCTTCGGGTGTTATGGGTCCTAAACCTAACTCAATTCTTTTATTAATTTCTTTATATAATTCCTTATAATATTCAACAGCTTCTATGGTACCTCTAAAACCGATATTAATAGGACCGATATAATAAACCCCTGCAAAATATGCATCAATAGGTGTAGGTATATTTTTGGGTGTATCAAATATTTTTACAATAAGGTCTTCTGTTTTAACTGAATATTCTAAAATCTTTTTCAGTTTTGTTTCATCGTATTTTTTTCCTGATACTTTTTCCATTTTAGGTATAACTTCGTCTTTCAGTTGTTTTACCATGTATTCAGTCATCTCTTTTGTAATTTTTCCGTCTTGCTGGTAAGGTGTGTGAAGCATAGCTATTTCAACACCGGGATATAAATCTTCAAGATTTTCAAACCATTTCATAAAAGTAAAACAGCCTGTGTAACTTAATAACAGTAAGTCGGGGGATGGTATTTTTTCCCCTGTTGGTCCGATATTTCCCTTCAGCATCATTCCCACATCACATTTTACATATGTACAAACGTCCTCGGAATGACCATATCTTTCTGCTTCTTTAATAAATGAACCTGATTTTTTTCTCATACCGGATTGTAACGCATTTATTTCGGGATAAACGGGAAGCATATCAAATGCATGAATTAATTCAGATAAATTACCTGGGACAAAAGTATAAACTACTTTTTTACCTGTTTCTTTTGCTGTGCTTAAATCCTTAAAGAGATTACTTATCATCTCTTTTTGAATTATCATACTTTTTTCTTTTTCTACCATAATTACATCTTTATTAATTCTTTTAATAATTGATATTTACTAATTTTCAATTAGTTCATCGTCCCACAGTTTTATGGAATCTGAGAACGCTCCAACCTGTTCTTTAATGTTTTTAAATTCCCCTATATTTTCACTGAATTGAAAACTTATATATCTGATATTATTTTTTTCACAAGCATTTTGTAATGTTGGTCTGTCTAACAATGCCGGGTCGCAAAAGCTTGCAGCTGCAAAAATAATTCCATCTGCATTTCTCTTATTAAAAAGCTCAATTAATCTATCCTCTTTTGGATTATTAACATCATATAAAGACGAAGAAAAAGTGCTTTTGGTAAGAAATGCATTTACTATTGCATTAATTGGGTCGTCAGTATTATCATCAATATTTCCTTCAATCCATCTTGAGCCTATTAAAAAATCGTCGTCAACAACATAACAACCTGCCAACTCTATGGTTTTTATCAAACTGACAGGTGGTTGTTCACAAAATGAACCGTAAACTATAACCCTTATTTTATCTATCGGTTCACCGAAATTTTCCTGTATAAAATCATAAACTTGTTCTAAAATTATATTATGATCTTCAACTGGAATTACCATACCTGCTCTTATTACATAATAAAGTTCTTCTGCAGATAAACGCCAGGGAAATTTTTGTCGTGCATCGTAGATTGAAGTAATTAATTTTCTATTTTTATTATAGAGAGATATTGAATGGTTTAATTTTTCAGTTGTAACTTCCGCGTTGTTAATTTTTTTTATGTTGGTAAGTATATTATTAATTTCGTTTTTATAAAATTCTCCGCCTATATTTGGATTGAAGTTTTGTGGATAATCTAAGTAACTAACAAAATTACCAATGTTTAACAATTTAAACATACCGGAAAGGTTTCTGATAACATCACAAATAGAGGGAAAAATAAAACCGTCAAATCCTTCAAAATGTTTATCCAAAGCTAATTCAATTATTCCCCGAGGTATTCTGCAGATATACGATTGGTAGTAAGCATCGCCCTTAATAATTCTTTTTCTATCCCCGGTTCCTAATATTCCTACGGCAAGACAATTTGAGGCATGAGCAATTTCTCTAGGGAAATAAATCGGCATATAACCGATTAAAGCTCTGTTGTTATCTTTACCTTTCCAGTTTTTTGCTTCAGTAAAATTAAGGTCAAAAGATAATTCTTTGCATTTATCTATTGTTTGTTTTAACGTTTTCATACCAATTTAAATGATTATAAATATTAAAACTTAAAACCAGCATAAAATATAATTCTACTTAATTAAATTAATTATAAGATAATTTAGTCTGAATTCCAAATAATAAACTTAATTTTTTTTAATATTTGGTTTAATTTATATAGTTATTAAATTTAAAGTAAGGTAAAAATGCTTATAAAAAAAACCGGTAATAAATATTATGAGAAATAAAACAGCTATAATATCAGGAGGTGCTCAAGGTATAGGAAAAGCAATTACTAAAAGATTAATTGAAGACGGATATTTTGTTGTAATAGCTGATATAAATTTAGAAAATGAAAAACTTTTAGTTAAAGAATTAGGTAGCGGTAAATTTCTTTTTATAAAATGTGATATAAGCAATCAGGAAGATGTAGAATCTCTTTTTTCAAAGGTTAAATCTGAACGAGAAAGTATAAATGCGGTTGTAAATAATGCGGGTATAATAAAAGATAATGTAATTTGGAAAATGCCAAAGGAAGATATGGACAAAGTGATTGATGTTAATTTGAAAGGCACTTGGATGATGTGTAAAGAAGCGGCGAAGGTCATGAGAAAGCAAAATAACGGGAGGATTGTAAATATATCATCGAGAGCATGGCTCGGAAATAACAGGGGGCAATCTAACTATACAGCATCAAAAGCAGGTATTATTGGGTTAACACGTGTGTTGGCATTAGAGCTTGGCAAGTATAATGTAAATGTTAATGCGGTTGCACCGGGATTAATAGACACTCCATTAACTAAAAATTTACCGAAAAAAGTAATAGAAAAATTAATTGAAGCACAACCGACAAAAAAAATTGGTAAGCCTAAAGATATAGCAAATGTAGTTTCATTTTTACTTTCGGACGAAAGTGATTTTATTACAGGTCAAATAATTCATGTTGACGGAGGAAGAAGTATAGGCAGCACTATTTTTTAATATAGCTTTATTTAATCCGTTCCAAAATAATAGAAGCCCCCTGTCCAACTCCGACACATAAAGTGGCAAGTCCATATTTTATATAATTTCTTCTTTTCATTTCGTGCAATAATGTAGTAGTAATTCTTACACCTGTGCAACCCAAAGGATGACCCAAAGCAATTGCTCCGCCGTTAACATTAATTATTTTGCTGTTTAATTTTAATTCGTTTATACACACAATACTTTGAACAGCAAATGCTTCGTTTAGCTCTATCAGGTTAATATCATCAATTTTAAGTCTGGCTCTTTTAAGTGCTTTTTTAGTAGCCGGTATTGGACCAACACCCATAAAAGCAGGGTCTACACCTGCAATTGCCATAGAAACAATTTTTGCCATTGGATTTAAATTATACTTGGTGATCACATCTTCCGAAACTATTAACATAGCAGATGCCCCATCGTTTATTCCCGAAGAATTACCGGCAGTAACAGTTCCGCCCTTTTTAAAAGCTGGAGTTAAAGAAGCAAGTTTTTCTAAAGTTACATTTGGTCTTGGATGTTCATCTTTATTTCCTATTA
>JADFGB010000169.1 GCA_022567875.1 Bacteroidota bacterium
ATCCTTTAATTTCATTGTGCCGTATTTATTTAAAGCGTAAATCAATCCTGCAACACTACCGGGAACACCTGCGGATGTAACACCGGTTTGGCTTAATTCGGGAATAAATTTGCCCGTACTGTCGAGATACATATCTCTAAAAGCAGATAAGGGTGCTTTCTCTCTAAAATCAATTGTAGTGTTTTTTCCTTTGGCAAGATGAATAACCATAAATCCTCCTCCGCCAATATTACCTGCTTGGGGATATGTAACTGCCAGTGCAAATCCTGTAGCTACTGCTGCGTCCATAGCATTTCCACCTTGTTTTAAAATATCAACACCGACTTTTGAAGCCAATGAACTTGCTGATACGACCATGCCGTTTTTTGCTTTAACGGGTTTTTCTTCAAATGGATTGCAACTGTTAAATGATAAGCCAAGAATAAAAATCGTAAATATTAAAAAAAATAGGTTGAAAATTATTTTAATTAGAGAGGGGAATTTATTATTCATTACAGTTTTTTGTTCACAATATAATTTACTGTTTAAAACTTAATTCATTCTTCTTACAAATTTCAACAAAAATAATGATAAACGGAATTGTAATTGTATAAGTATATTTTTAGTTTAATTATCTCAAAAAGCAAAATAATCAATAAAAATAATTAATTTAAACTTAGAGGGAAAAATGAAAAAAAATAGGGTCATTCTTTTTACTCTGATGTTAACAGGGTTGCTGTCAGTAAATACTAATGCCCAGAAGTATGATATTTACAGCAAAACTTTGGATAACGGCTTAGATGTAATTGTAATTCATAATCCTGCAGTGCCTTTAATTACGGTAGAAATTGTTGTAAAAAACGGTTCTTATACAGAACCACCGGAGTATGACGGTCTCTCTCATCTGTACGAGCATATGTTCTTCAAAGCCAATAAAACAATTCCGAATCAAAAAAGATATATGGAAAGGCTTAACGAACTCGGTGCAAGTTGGAACGGAACAACAAGCAATGAAAGAGTGAATTATTTTTTCACTGTTCCAAAGGACAGTGTTGAACCTGCAATGGTTTTTATGTACAACGCAATTACTGGCCCGGTCTTCAAACAGGAAGAACTTGTTAACGAAAGACCTGTTGTAACGGGTGAGTACGACAGGAACGAATCAAATCCTTTCTTCCATTTAATCAGAGCAGTCAACAAAAAAGTTTGGTGGAAATATTACAGCAGGAAAAATGTAATAGGCGACAGAAAAATAATTATGACAGCCACAACAAAAAAAATGCAGACTGTTCAGGATAGATTTTATATTCCTAATAATTCTGCATTAATTCTTTCGGGCGATATAACACCTGAATATGGTTTTAAACTTGGAGAAAAAATATTTTCTAAATGGAAAAGGGGAAAAGATCCTTTCAGTTATTTGAAAATACCAAAACATCCCCCGATTAAAAAAACAGAAACAGTAGTAGTTGAAAAACCTGTAAATATTGTAGGAATTTATATTGTTTGGCAGGGTCCTAATGTTTCGGAAGATCCTCAGGCTACTTATGCTGCCGATGTTTTATCATTTATACTTGGTCAAAAGACTTCAAAATTTTATAAAAATATTGTTGAAAGCGGTTTGGCTTTCGGAATAAATTTCGGATACAATACATTGAATCACGGTGGACCGATTTCTGTTTTTGTTCAAACTTCTCCTCAGAATTATAAAAAATGTGAGAAAGCAATTTTTGATGAGATAAAAAAAATGACATCTAAAGATTATTTTACAGATGAACAACTTGAAAACGCCAAAACTATTTTATCAATTGACGATCAATACGGGAGAGAAAGACCATCACAATTTGTCCATACCGTAAGCTACTGGTGGGCAATTGCAAGTTTGGATTATTACTTGAATTATATTGATAATCTGCAAAAGATTACGAGAGATGATATTAATAATTATTTAAATAACTATGTTATCGGTAAAAAACACGTGGGTGGGGTATTGGTCTCTCCACAAGTTAAAATTAAACTTGGATTATAAAAAGATTTTTAAGGAGAAAAAAATGAAATTCCGAAATTTAAAATTATCAATATTCCTAATTGTTTTGGGAATAACCGGGTTAACTTTTGCATCCGATACGGAGTCTTTTACCGTTAACGGATTGAAAGTCATTCTTAAAAAGAACACATCAACAAATATTATTTCAGCAAATATTTATTTAAAGGGTGGGGCTGCAGTTTTATCACCCGAAATTTCAGGTATTGAGAATTTTGCACTTTTAGTTGCTCAGAAAGGAACAAAAAATTATCCGAAAGATATTCTTAATTCATTACTCGAAAAAATGAATTCAAAAATAATCTCTTCGGTTAATTCCGATTACTCGTCTTTACAATTAAGATGCGTTAAACAGAATTTTGAAAAATCGTGGAAGATTTTTGCTGATATTCTTTTAAATCCTTTATTTGATAAAAAAGATGTTGAATTACAAAGGGCACAGCTAATTTCTGCCATTAAACAAACCGTAGATAATGCCGATCCGTATTTACGTCAGTTAAGCACTCGAGCATTTTATATTAATCACCCTTATTCTGTTAGTGTAAGCGGCACAATTGTTACGGTTTCATCATTCACCGATTCGCAATTAAAGGAATATTTGAAAAGTCGTATAAATACTTCTTCTATGTTATTAGTGGTTGTAGGCAATGCCGATAGAGTTGAAATTGAAAAAATGGTTCGCGATTCGTTTGGTAAATTACCTGTCGGTGATTTTAAGACAATAAAGTATCCTGAAATTACTCACCATGTTCCTTCAATTAAAATAGTTAAACGAGAATTACCTACCAATTATATTCGGGGTAGTTTCCCTGCACCTGCTTTTGGGACAAAAGATTTTTATACTATGACACTTGCCTCTACAATATTAAGAGATAGATTATTCCAGGAAGTAAGATCAAACAGGGGCTTATCATATGCACCGTCAGCCGGTTTAGCAAGCAGATTCTCTAACTTTGGATTTATATCCGTTACTGCTGTAAAACCGGATACTACAATTAAAGTTATGCGTGTGGAAGTTGAAAAAATTAGTTCAGAAAAAGTAACAGAAAGTGAACTTAGAAACAAAGTAAATGTTATGATAACCAGGTATTATTTGGGAAATGAGACAAATGCTTCACAAGCAAATATACTAGCTGCATTCGAACTTTCGGGTGCTGGCTTTGCCGAAAGTATTAAGTATAAAGATTACATGCAGAAAGTAACAACCGATGATATTTTGAATGTTTGCAAAAAATATATGAAAAATCTTCAATTTGTTTTTCTCGGCAATCCAGAAACATTGGGAATTGAAAACTTTATGTTTTAATTCTAAAATTTTTATATGCTGTCACGGATTTATCCGTGACAGATACGTTAAAACAATTCTTAAAAATATTTGTCCTGAATATTATAAAAACATATTTTCTATTATGGTATTAGATTTAATTGTAATAAACACAGATGACGGTTATACAGCCGAAGTACCGAGTTTAAACGGCTGCGAATGCTGGGCACATGATGAAGAAACTGTGATAAATAAAATTTTTGATTTAGCATCTTTTTATTTAGATGTAAATGTTAAAAAAATAAAATTAGACAAGGCACATGGAACTAAAAAAAAGCAAATTTATAAATTAATATTTGATAAAAATAATTAGTGAATAAGGAAAGAACTTCCCGAAGAAAGAATAAAATTATTTCTGTTGTTACAAAGCGGCAAAAATCCCTTACCCTAATTTTAGAGAATATTCACGATCCCCACAATGTTAGTGCTATTTTCAGAACCTGCGACGCTGTAGGTGTGCAGGAAGTACCAGCACCGGCCCTCGGCGAACAGCATTGCCTCGTCGACGTCGTCGTGAGGCGTCGAGCAGTCCATCCTCTCGTGAAGCCGCGGCTTGACGCCCGTCCACATATCGCGATAGACGCGGGGCGGGTCGGTCACCTCGCCGCGATATTCCCTGTAGTCCTCGATCGATCCGCATATCCGTTCGCGGGGCGGCTCGACGCCCCAGAATGCGGCCATCGTGAACAGCACGTCGTCGACCGGCGGCTCGATCTGGGCGTCGAGAGCCTCGTCGACCCGAGCCAGC
>JADFGB010000170.1 GCA_022567875.1 Bacteroidota bacterium
GAAGCAGCCCCTTTAATAAAGCAGGCGCTTGAGATGTATAAAGTAACTCAATTTGTTTTGTTATCTCCTTTCGAATATTAAATATAAATGACTTAAAATTATCTTTTTCTGAGTCTGTAATTTTAATTTGACTTTTTTTATTTAGATTTATTAAACCGGAAACACCCTTAGACATTAAATATTTATTATAATCAAATTCACCTGGATTCCTCCTATCCCTTGCATGATAAATTGAACGGGTAATTTTCAATTTATAACCGGGATAAATAGAATTATAAAATTTTAAGAGAGTATTTTTCTTCTCTTTAAATGTGCATTGTAAAACATAGGGATAGGTATCCTTAATATTTGATATTAATATAGAATCAGTTCTTATTTCGAATACTATTTTATTTTTCTGAATGAGATTAACTTTTTCTATTTTTCCATAAGTAATTGTTGGTTTTTTGTGGATTATATTTTCAGGTAATTCTTTGGTAGTATTTTTATTTAATATAGCCGTACTTATTCCAAATAAAATAATAAGCACAAATAATATAATTTGATTAGCTAGGGGGAAATGCTGATAAATTCTTTTGATTATTAATAAAATATAAACTACCAGACTTATCAGGAAAAAATAAAATATTTGAATGTCAACATTAAATAAATGTTGTATTAGTAGTCCGTTAATAAAGAGTATTGTAAATTTAATTACAGGATAATCATTCATTCACAAAATTTTATTATTGTTCCTTTAATATCGTAAAGATGTTTAATATTCTCTGCAATATCAAATGCGTGTTTACCCCCTGTTAAAGTAAGTGCAGGGTTTAACGTGTGAGTTTTGATTCTGGTATCTTCAAAATTTCCGTGGTCTGAACAAATAATTAATGTTTTGTTGCTATAATCAAATTCATTTAATATTGTCATTAAAAAATTATCTAATAAATACATCACATTATCAAATTCATCTTTAATTCTTCCATGCCCCAAATGATCAGTTAAAAAGAATTCATATAGAGTGAATTTATTTTTATCAGATATTCTAAGCAATCTGCGAGCAGCTGTATGGGGGCTGATTACAGGTAAATTATATCCCAATTTTGTATTCCATCTTTCATTATTAATTCCTGCAGTTAGTGCACACCCTCTTCTGACATCAGTAACTCTATTCAATCTCATTCCACTTAATAGACAAGAAAGTGATGTTACACTGAGCCTTTTCTTCCCCGAATTGATATAATCAAAAAATATTTTTGGATAAGCATTTGCAAAAGAGACTTTCTTATTTTTATTTAAAAAATACTTAAATATATTTTTCTCTTTTATTATAGGGATTAAAGTAGAATATGGATAAGGGCCAAAGTGTTTCCCAATAATTTTAGAAGCATTTACCCCACAAAATATTGATGTTTGACCTGTTCCACTCAAAGGTAAACCTTTCACGCCCATAATTGGGTCTACAGGGAAAATAATTGCTTGTTTGTTTTTTAAAATAGGATTTTTTAGTGAAGGTATACTACCAAAATGTTTTAAAAAGGTTTTAAATTGATATTTAAAGAATGGATTATAGACTTTATCTTCTTTTCCAATTCCGATACCATCAATAAATATCATTAAAACTTTGTTCATTTTATGTCGATTATTTCACATTATTAATTGTTCATTGTTAATTATTTTGAATTTATTATTATTGTAACAGGACCGTCATTTATAATTTTAATTTCCATCATAGCACCAAAAATGCCGGTAGCTACTTTGTTTGAGCCGATATTATTTTTTAATCTCTCTATAAAAATTTTGTAAAGACTTTCAGCTTTTTCGGGTCTCTCGGCTTCAATAAAACTTGGTCTGTTCCCTTTTGATGTATCACCGTACAAAGTAAATTGTGAAATAACCAGAGCTTCCCCATTTACATCTTTGATTGACAGATTCATTTTCTCATTTTCATCTTCATAAATTCTTAAATTTGTACATTTATCAGCGAGGTAACTTGCATCTTCTTCTTTGTCCCCTACTTTTATTCCCAATAGGATAACAAATCCTTTTCCTATTTCGGTAGTATAATTTTTTTGTCTTACATACACACCGCCTTCTTTAACTCTTTGCACAACAACTTTCATATTAAAGTACCCCAAATTACTCTATCATGGTTTTGATAATCTTTAATAATTTGAATATTATAAAAATTATTTTGTTCCATAAATTCTTTAACTATTTTACTTTGACCTGCACCTAATTCAAAGAATAATTTGCCATTAGTATTTAAAAAATTCTTAACCTGATTAGAAATACTATTATAAAAAATGGTCCCATCGGAAAAATCAGTTAATGCAATAGAGGGTTCATATTTGTTTAATTCAGGCTCTAAATTTTTATATTCTTCTTTAGAAACATAAGGTGGATTAGAAACAACAATATCAAAAACATTATCAAATATTTTTTGATCATTCAAAATATCATTTTCGATAAAATTAATTCGCTCTTTTACATTATTTAATTCTGAATTTTTAACAGCTATTATCAAGGCTTCTTTACTTTTATCTATTGCAGTTATTTTAGAATTAGGTAAATGTTTTGCAAGTGAGATAGCAATATTACCGCTGCCCGTACCTATATCCAAAATATTTGTTTCGTTATTTACATTAGTATTTTTAATAATAGTTTCAACTAATATTTCAGTTTCAGGGCGAGGGATTAGAACAGAACTATTAACCTGGAAATCTAATCCATAAAAATCGACATTACCGGTAATATATTGAACAGGCTCGTGGTTAATTCTCCTTAGTAAAAATTCTCTGTAAAGGTTTTTTTCATTATCGTTCAGAGGTCTGTCAAAAGATAAATATAGTTGAAGCCGTTTACATTTAAGAATATGAGCAAGCATTATTTCAGCATTAACTCTCGCTGATTCTATACCTTTCTTTTCAAGGAATTCAGTTGTTTTTTTTAATGCATTAAGTACAGTAAGCATATTTATTTTTAATACTATTAATATGTTTTTTTCTTATTGAAAAATAGGAAAATTAAAAGAAAGTTTTAATCGCGAAGAAAATAATAGACGAGTACCCCTAAATTTATTTGCATTAATGCAAAAGATATACCACTAATAGCATCATATTTATTTGTATCATCCAATAAAGAAGAGTTATTTGTTTTTTTGTAGTCATTAAATCTTTTGTCAGCTTTTATTTTAAAATATGCTGTTGTTGCACCAAAAGCTATAAAACTCCCAAGCAGGATTTTAAAAATTGATTTATCATAGAAATGCTCTTCTTCATTCTCATTTGTAAAATCAAATTTAATATTACTAGAATCTTTGTTATTGATAAATTTTAAATTTGTCATATTTATTGAGGTATGATAATTATTGTTATTGAATAAATTAGTGTTAATGACTGCACCGATTGATACAAATGATTTTTTTTTATTTACACTAAAATATGAAAATTTATTAGCGCTTTTTAATGTTAATTCTCCTTCTCTTTCACTCAATAATTTTCCATTTAAATAAAAATTTGAAGAAGACATTGTAAACTTGGTTATAAATTCAGTATTAGTTTCCTGAGCATATCCATATTCTGCCATAGATAAAAAGACAAATGATAAAATTATATTAATTAGGAATTTCATAAGCTTCTAATTTACCTCTGTCATATCCTATAAATAATGTATTCTTATAAATTACAGGAGATAATTTTACTCTTCCATTTAGTTGCATTGTTTTTTGAATAATCCCTTTTATCTTATCAATAAATAATATTTTTTTATTAAAATCAGGAGCTATTAAAATATTGTTTGTCACTAATGGAGTTGTGTTAAATAATCCGTCCGTTTTAATCTGCCATTTTTTTTGTCCGGTATTTTTATCAATGGAATAAAATTTACCTGCCAAATTACCAATGTAAACATTGGAATTATCCACTGCTGGTGTCATTAAAATTCTTGCTCCTGTATCAAACTCCCAAATAATTTTTGATGATTTTGTATCAAGACAGTATAACTTACCATTTACATCCCCAATGAATATTTTATCATCCGATATTGTACTTCCACTCCAAAATTTACCTCCAATTTTATTATGATATAATATTTTTCCGTCATTG
>JADFGB010000006.1 GCA_022567875.1 Bacteroidota bacterium
CAACCGATAATTAAAGGATAATCTCTTCCTAAAATTGCACTTATCGCAAGCCTGCCCATTCCGGGCAAACCGAAAATTACTTCAGTTATCAAAGCGCCGCTCAACAAAATTCCTAATTCAACACCTGCTACGGAAATCATCGGTCCAATTGAATTTGGTATTACATGCTTTCTTATTATTTCCTTTTCGGTTACACCGTAACTTCTCAGATTCATCACAAAATGCGCGTTAAAAGTTTCATCTAAATTATCGCGTAAGTATTTATAAAAGACTGCTATTCCACCCAATGATAATGTGATAAGAGGAAGAATCAAATGCGATGCATAATCACCTAACTGTCCGAAAAAAGAAAGTGATTGATGATCAAATGATTTTAAACCCGACGAAGGGAAAAGATTAAACTTCCAAGAAAATAAATAAACAAGCAAAACACCTAAAACAAAAGAAGGTATAGCATAAACCGAAAGACTGAATTTTTTTATGAAATTGTCTATCCAACTTCCCTTCCTTTTTATAGAATATAAAGCCAGAAATAAACCGAGTGAAATCTGAATTATAAAACTCAGCAAAGAAAAGATTACAGTGAAAGGAAGATGTTTGCTTATTACTTTTATTACAGGCTCGCGATACGTGTAAGATATTCCTAAATCACCTGTTGAAAGATTAATTAGAAAATGTTGGTACTGTTTTAAAACCGGTTTATCAAGACCGAAGGATTCTTTAATTTTTAATGCGAGCTTTGGACTTAATTTTGGAGAAATAAATTTTAATGTCGGATCTCCCGGCGAATATCTTAATAATACAAACAAAAAACTTAACATTAAAAGAAGCACAACTATAGAAGTGACTAATCTTTTTATTAAGGATAAGATTATTTCCCTATTCATTTTTTTACATTATTTGTTAACAGACCAATTCCAACTGTAGTGGATTGGTTCAAGTGGTGTAATTTTTACGTTTTGTATACGCTTGTTGTAAGCAATTAAATTTTGTATCCAGTAAAGGAATGTTACAGGCTGATCTTTTTGAATGAGTACCTGAATTTTTTTGGCTAATACCGATTTTATTTTTTTTGATTTTACTTTTTTGTATCTCTCTAAATATTTGTCAACCAGATGATTTTTATAGCTAATAAAATTAAGCTGACTTGCCTCGGAACTTGAATGCCAAAACGTATAAATATCCAATGGTATTCCCACGACCCAGCCAAGCATCCAAGCATCAATTTCTTTTGCAAAAAGTTTTGGTCTTAAAACCTGAAGATCCATTTTTTTAACATTAATATTTATCCCGATAGACTTTAAATTATTTTTTAGTAAAGTTGAAGCGAACTCTCTTCTTGGGTTACCTGTAGTTATGTAAAACGAAAAAGAAAATTTTATACCGTTCTTATCCAGAATTCCGTCCCTGTCGGTATCATTCCAACCGGCTTTTTTCAAATAGTATTTTGCAGAATCAAGGCTATATACCAGAGGATTTATATCTGAAAATGATGTTCTAAAAATCGGTGCAACCGGTCCGAATGCTATTCGTCCATAATCACCCAAATATTCATCTGCTATTTCCTGCCTGTTAACAGCAAAGGTCAGAGCCTTTCTTACTAAAGGATCACCGAAAAACTTATTCGGTACAAATTTCTTCTTGTTTTTAAATACTTTAGGATCAATATTATTCCAGCCTATATAATCATATTCCCTTTCAGGTAAAGGAGATATTTGGATATAATCCAACAATTTCAATGAAGCAAGATCATCATTTCTAACATCCTCCATTAAATCAATTTCACCCTTTTTTAACTGTGTTAATCTCGAGTTGTAATCAGGAATAATTTTAAAAATTATTTTTTGAATATTCTTAGGATTATACAAAAATGAGTTTTTATTTGCCGTAAGAATAATAGCCTCATTTTTATCCCATTTTGTAAAATTGAAGGGTCCATTAGTAACCGGAGTGATTTCTTTTTCTAATGTTGTAAATTTTTTCCTATCAAGTTTGTCATAAATATGTTTTGGAATAATTGGCAGATCAACATCAATTAAAGAAGGAACGGAATTCTTTTTAAATTTTATCGTTAATGTATACGGATCTATAATCTCAAATGACTCATCTAATATTATGTGTTTTGATTTATGAAGGAAAAAATTATCAAAAGTATCATAAAGTTTGCTTTGTATCTGATCATGGGAATAAACATCAAAAGAAAAAATAACATCTTCTGCTGTTACTTTTTTTCCGTCGGACCAATTAACATCATCTCGCAAATAAAATGTTATAGCGGAAGAATCTCTATTCCATTGCCAGCTTTTTGCAAGCATGGGTTCGTAAATTAGAGCACTATTTTCATAGTCCCAATCACTCTGCACTAATTTTAGATAAAGAAGCTCACTAATGTTATTTTCATAACCGCTGAATGAAAACAATGGGTTTAGGGATTCAATATCTGAATCAATACCAATAATAACTTGATTGGAAACAGGTGAGAATTTTTTTGAACATGATGGGAAAATTGTTATTAAAACTAAGAGTACGGAAATTAAGAATAAATTTCTCTTCATATAATAACCTTTGGAATTATAAATATTCATATAATTGTACTTAATTTATTATTTTGTTGAATAAATACAAAAACAAAAAAGCACAATGCTTAAGATAGATATTCAAAATATAAACATTAAATCCCCCAACGGCGAAAACCTACTTCTTAAAAATATAAAATTTGAACTAGAAAAAAATAAAATTTTTACAATACTCGGTAAAAACGGAACAGGTAAATCTACATTGATTAAATCTATTATGAAATTATTAGACCCTAATATTTATAGCATTTCCGGCAGTGTTATTTGGAATGATAATGATGTATTTAAAATTAATTATAAAGATTTGCTTGATATAAGATTAAAATATGTAAAATATATTTTTCAAGATCCTGTTAATAGCTTTGATCACTTAAAACAATTCGGATATTATTTCAAAAGATTTACAATTGCTAAAAATGAAATCAACGATCTTCTTGAATATTTTTTTCTCCCAAAAAAAGAAAAACTATTTAAAATGTATCCTTACGAAGTAAGCGGTGGAATGGCGCAGAGAATATGTCTTGTACTGGCATTACTGACAAAACCTAAAATTTTAATTTTAGATGAGCCTACTTCAGGTATCGATACTGCAATAGCAAATCTGATGCTGTTGAAATTAAAAGAATTTGTTGAAAATGATGAACAAGCCCGCCACGGCGGGCAAGCCGTATTATTGGTAACACAGGATATTCTGTTTGCAAAAAAGATCAGTGATAAAATTGCACTACTTGCTGAATCAACTTTAACAGAGTTTGAAAACACAGATAAATTTTTTAATATACATCTTAAAGATTTGGCAGCGGAAGGAGTTTGATGGAAATAATATTATCAATAAAAAATTTATTCTATACTGTTGAAGATAAAAATCTATTGACTAACAAAAAAAAGACTATCATTGATAATATTTCGTTGGATGTAATTCAAGGTGAAATCCTTGGCATTGCAGGTGAATCAGGCGGGGGTAAAACAACACTTATAAAATTAATTACAGGAATAATAAAACCATCAACAGGAAGTATTAAAATAAATATAGAAAAGAATAACATTAATCCTGTCCAAATATTATTTCAAAACAACGGTCAAATACTTAATCCACATAGAAAAATAGATGACATAGTTGGAGAAGCAATCAAACTGAGAGATATTTCATTAAAAGCTAAAGAATTGGAAGTTGAAAAAGAAAAAATTTTTACTGCAATTAATTTCCCTATGCAATACCGTCAAAACAGGGGTTATCAACTGAGTGGGGGGCAACAGCAAAGGGCAGCCCTGGCAAGACTTCTTGCTGTTAAACCGGAAATATTAATATTAGACGAACCGTTCTCGGCACAGGATTATGAATCGCAAAAAAATCTTTCAGCTCTTTTCAAAAATATCAATAAGGATCTGGGCATAACATTAATTTGTGTCTCTCACAATTTAAAAACATTACGTAAACTATGTGACAGAGTCATAATTATTTATAAAGGTAAAATTGTTGAAATAGGAAAAACAGAAGATGTTCTTTCTAATCCTAAACACTCTTACACCAAATATTTAATAAAATCAGAGAATTATGATTTAACCCATAAAGAATTAATGACAAGAGTTGAGTAAAATAAGAATCAATAAAACCAAATTAGCAGCAGCAGATTTTCTTTTATTAATATTTTAAAATCCATATATTTGTCATCTAAATTTTTATAAGGAGATCAAGCAATGGCAAAACAACAATCATTTGCTGAAAAATCAAAAGCAAAACATAAATCTGACCACATTACTGTAAAATTGATAAAAAGTGTGAAATCACCGAAAGGAACTATAAAGTTTAACGAAAGGTTTGTTCGTTTGGATAACATCAGCAAAGTAATAGAAATTAAATAAAATTAGCGGTTTTTACCGCTTTTTTTATTTCCGCCTTATTTATATTTCCTATAAAAACTTGACACTGAGATTATTTTTTTTATTTTGTACATACACAATATTATAAAAGCATTCAAGGTTTGATTTAGTTACACTGTAAATCAAACAAATTTCCAATTGTAAACTAATATTATAAAAATTTAAGGAATGATTACCCCTAAAAAGTTAAAAATGTTTGGTTTAAAGGATATTGATTCTATTCCTCAAATTAATATTCTGACCGAGAGAGAACTTTTTGAATTAAAAGTTGTTGCAACTGTTTTGCCGTTCAGAACAAATAATTATGTTTTAGAAGAACTAATAAACTGGAATAATATACCGGAAGATCCGATATACCAATTAAATTTTATGCAGAAAGATATGCTGACAAGAATTCAATTTGATGAAATGGCATCGGCAATAAAAAGGAATAATCCTTATGAAATTAAAAATACTGCAATTAAAATTCGTACTGAATTAAATCCCCATCCTGCAGGGCAAACAAAAGTAAACATACCAGAACTAAACAATGAGCCGGTACCGGGTTTACAACATAAATATAAAGAAACCGTATTAGTTTTCCCTTCAAAAAGTCAAACTTGTCAAGCTTATTGTACTTACTGTTTTAGATGGGCACAATTTGTTGATGTAAATGACATAAAATTTTCTACTTGCAATAAAACTGATTTTTTAAGTTATCTGCAACAGCACAAAGAAATCACAGACATACTTTTAACAGGCGGCGACCCGATGATAATGAGTGCTAAAAATTTGAAGGAATTCATATCACCTTTGCTGAAACCCGAATTTGAACATATTCAATCTATAAGGATAGGAACAAAATCTTTGTCCTATTGGCCTTATAGATTTGTAACAGATAAAGATGCTGATGAAATACTTAAGCTATTTGAACACGTAAATAATTCCGGGAAAAACATCAGCTTAATGGCACACTTTAATCACTATGTTGAACTTTCAACTGATGTTGTTAAAAAAGCGATAAAAAGAATACTTTCTACAGGCACACAAATTAGAACACAATCTCCTGTAATAAAATACATAAATGACGATCCTAAAATCTGGAAAAAAATGTGGAAAGATCAAGTTGCCTTAGGCTGTGTACCTTATTATATGTTTGTTGAAAGAGATACAGGAGCTAATAATTATTTTGAAATCTCTTTGCTTAAAGCATATAATATTTATAGAGAAGCTATTATTAAAACATCGGGTCTTTGCAGAACAGTAAGAGGCCCTGTAATGTCAGCACTTCCGGGCAAAGTAATGATTAACGGTATAACGCAAATAAATGGGAAAAAAGTTTTTCAATTAAATTTAATACAGGGGAGAAATCCTGAATGGTGTTACAAACCTTTTTATGCAAAGTTTGATCCTTCGGCTAAATGGTTAAGCCATCTACAACCAGCTTTTGGTGAAACAAAATTTTTCTATCAAGATGAGATAAATAAGATTTTAATCGACTCTGAAAATTATGATTTGTCTCTTAATGATGATTTACTTAATTCTCAATTTCAATTAAATTATGATTAGAAAGATTGATATCATTTTAAATAGAATTAAATAAATCCAAACTTTTACAGCCTTCAAGTTCAAGCAGTTTCTCTTTAATTGATAGACCCGCAGAATAGCCTCCTAAATTTCCGTCTTTATTTACAACTCTGTGACATGGTATAATTATAGCAACGGGATTTAAAGCATTTGCATGACCTACGGCTCGAAAAGCATTTGGTTGTCTTATTTTTTCAGCAATATATTTATATGAAACTATTTTTCCAAAAGGAACTTTCTGTAATTGTTTCCAAACACGTTTTTGAAATGGTGTTCCTTTTATATCAAGCATTACATCAAAAAATTTTCTTTGATAATTAAAATAATTTGTTAATTCGTTATAAAGATTAAACATAAATGGATCGTCGGGATGAAGTTTTGTTTTTTTTATATCTTTAAATTTTTCGGTAGGTGCATTTAAGTATAATTTCGATATCCCCTTTCTTGTTGAAAATGCGTCAAAGTGAATTTCGGCAATATCAAATGAACTGTGATATAAATTTTCTCTGTTTATCATAATGTCGTTTTATAAATGAACAACATTTTAATTTATAAAATAATACAAAAAAAGGGAAGAACTAAAAAAATAAAATTCTTCCCTGATAATTTTCTAAAAAAATAATTATGCAGCTACAACCTGAATATCAGAATTTATATCACGTTGAAGTAATGCTTCTATCGCTTGTAAAGTGCCGGAAATAGAAGTTGGACAAGAGCCACAAGCTCCTTGGTATCTTATTTTTACGGTATTACCTTGAATCCCTAAAACTTCCAAACCGCCTCCATCACCTGCAAGTGCAGGGCGTACATTTAAATCTAAAATATCATTAATTTTCTTCAACAACTCACTTGTATTTTCATCTATTGTTTTAGCATTTTTTTCTTCAGGTATTTTTGTTTTATCAAATGACTTTAAAAAATTCAAAAAAGGTCCTTGAATTTTACTCCAATCAGTATCTTTTGTTTTTTCTATAGATACAAATTTCTCCATATAAAAAACCGAAACAACCCCTTCAATTTCAAAAATCCCTGCAGCAAAAGGATCATCAACAGCATCCTCTTTTTTAGAATACTGCCTTGTCTCAATGTCTAACAATTTTTCATTTAATATAAATTTTAATGCGTGCGGATTTGGTGTTAAATCCACATCTTCAACCATTAACATAATATCTCCATTTATTAAGCTTAAAAATATATTATAAAAACCTTCTTTGCAAGTCAGAAAAAATATGTAAAGAATAAAGTTTCTGTTATATTTAAGAAAAAGAAAATTTTTTATGAAGAAAAATGTTTTAGTGGTATTTACAGGCGGTACTTTTTCAATGATGATTGATAAATCAACCGGCGGCGCTATACCAAGATATTCGGGAATTGAATTAATCAATAAAATTCCCGAAGCAAAAAGGTTAGCAAACTTAACTTGCTATGATTTTGGAAAATATCCCGGTCCGCATATGACACCAAAATTAATGTTAAAGCTTTCAAAGAAAATTAAAAAGCTAATTAAAGAAAAAAAATATACAGGTGTTGTTGTTACACACGGCACCGATACATTGGAAGAGACTGCTTACCTGCTAGACCTTACTATTGACACTGACATTCCCATTGTTGTAATCGGTTCTATGAAAAATAGTTCTGAACCCGATTGGGACGGTCCGAAAAATTTAACTGATGCAATAAGAGTTTGTTTGAGTCCTAATTGTAAAAATCTTGGTACACTTGTTTGTTTAAACAGTCAGATTAACGCGGCAAGCGAAGTAACAAAAACATATACTGATGAACTAGACACATTTTACAGTCTTGATTTTGGTGCTCTTGGTTTTGTAGAAAACGGGAAAGTAACCTTAAATCGTTTACCCAGAAAACTTGAGAAGATAAAGACGAACAAAATAAATGATAATGTCGATCTGTTAATTGTTTATGCCGGTATGGACGATAAATTTTTTAGATATTCAGCAAATAGCGGAGTTGACGGAATAGTTGTTGAAGCTTTGGGTGTAGGCAATGTTCCCCCCGCTGTTTTTAAAGGTATTGAATTTGCAGTTAAAAAAAACATACCTGTTGTTCTCGTTTCTCGTTGCCCTGCGGGAGAGACTTTGGATATTTACAGCTATCCCGGTGCCGGGAAACATTTACATAACTTGGGCGTCATTTTTGCCGAATACTTAAATGGACAAAAGGCAAGAATAAAATTAATGCTGGCTTTGGGTAAAACAAATGACAAGAAAAAATTAAGAGAATTATTTGAAGAATAATTTAGTTTAGAGATGTAATACTTTTCATTTAAGCTATCGCAAAATATCCTCAAGCTCTACTTTTCTAACTTCTTTTACAGGTGAACTTAAAAACAACTCTGCAATTTCTTTAAACTTTTTGGGAATATCTGTTACATAAAACTCTCTGTTCCCTAAACTATTTGAATTATTTAGCAATCCAATTCTTTCTATTTCAGTCCTTACTAACTCTGCAGCAGCAATTCCCGAATCAATAAGTTTTACATTTTTACCAATAACTTCTTGAATTACTTCTGCTAATATTGGATAATGTGTGCATCCCAAGATTAAAGTGTCAATATTCTGTTCTCTTAATTCTGCTAAATATTCCTCTGCAATTTTATAAGTGGCTTTGTGTTTTGTCCATCCCTCTTCTGCAAGAGGAACAAACAATGGGCAGGCTTTTTCAAAAACATTAATGTTTTTATCTGCTTTTTTGAGTGCTTTGGAATAAGCTTTATTATCAGTTGTTGTCCTTGTTCCAATTATACCTATTTTTTTGTTTCTCGTTGTTTTTAATGCAAATTCTGTCCCTGGTTCAATCATACCGATTATTGGTATTTCATATTTATCTTTTAATACACTAATAGCAACTGAAGAAGCAGTATTACAAGCAACAACAATTGCCTTAACATTTTTTGTTGTTAAAAATTTTGCATCCTGCAGAGCATACTCAATTACTGTAGAATTTGATTTAGAACCGTAAGGAACCCGCGCAGTATCACCAAAATAAATAAGGTTTTCATTCGGCAGGGTTGCCGCCAATCTTTTAACAACTGTCAGTCCGCCGATCCCCGAATCAAATATTCCTATCGGTCTTTCTCTATCAATAAAATTCAATTTATCTCCTCTATAGAACTTATTAATTCTGATTTTACAAATTCGTAATCATTTAAAGAAACCTTTTTGCCTTCACGGTCAAGCACATAAAAGGAATCAACAATATCATCTCCTCTTGTTGAGATTTTTGCAAAATAAATCATCAAACCGAGTTCATTCATCTTATTTGTTACCTGGAAAAGAAAGCCAAGCCTGTCCGGTGAAAAAATATCAAGTATTGTGTACTTGTCGTGTTTCTCAAAGTCAATTTGAATTTTACCGCTTCGCCTGAAAAACTTCTTTTCGATTCTCCACCATTTTGTCTTTAATTTTTCAATTTCCTGATCCAGTTTTAAAAATCCGCTTATAACATTATTTAAATTATTTTCAATAGTTGAATATTTATCTTCGTTGATTTTTTCTTTTGTCCTAAAATCAGAAACGTTAAAAGTATCAATTACAATGCCGTCTTTTCTTGTAAATATTTTTGCATCGTGAATGTTAAGATCATTAATAAGCATTACACCACAAAGTTTTGAAAGCAATGCCGGAAAATCTTTTGTTATAATCGTGATATTTGTAAAGTCGCTAATATTGTTGAATAATACGGATAAATTACTTCCCTTCTCTATCTCAACTATGTGCTTAGCTATTTCTTCTTCTGAAAAATGATGCGTGTAACCTATGTCATTAATAGATTCAATATGATCCTGTACATTTGATTCAGTCAATTCAGGGGAGAACTTGCTTATATCTTTGGGGATAACATATGTTTTTGAAATCAGAAATTCTTCTCCTGAAATTTTTTGTTCAAGCATAGCTTTTACTTTGCTGAATAATTCGGTAAGTAAATCACTTTTCCAAGATGTCCACACAACTGAATTTACAGCAGAAAGATCTGCATAAGTAACTAAATATAACATCTCAAGTTCTTCAAAGGTATTAAAATTACTACCGAATTTATCGAGTGTTTCAGCATCGTTTAAATTTCGTCTGAACGCAACTTGCTCCATCAACAGATGATTTTTTACCAAGAAAGCAACTTTGTCAATTTCGTCATCTTCATATCCTAATCTTTGCATAATTGAAGCACCCATTTCGGCTCCGATAATTTCGTGCCCCGCAATGTTTATAGATTTAGCAATATCGTGGAACAACATTGCCAAGTAGAGAATATCTTTATCTTTAATACTATTATAAATGTTGCTTAGTGATGTATTTGAATCCTTTAACTTTTCTAAATTTTTGATTGTCATTATTGTGTGTTCATCGGTTGTGTAACAATGATAAACCCCGTGCTGCATAAATCCCGTAACATCTTTAAACTCAGGCATAAAAGCACCTAAAACACCAAGCTCATTCATTGCAGATAAAGTATGCCCTACATTTTTGGGAAGCTTTAAAATTTCTCTGAAGAAAACAGAAGATTCGTTTTCTGTTTCTGTTTTATAAACTGTTTCTTCAACTATTTCAACTATTTCCGATCTAAGACTTTCATCAAAATGCGCAGTGTGTAATCCCCTGTAATAAAAAGCCCTCATTACATCCGAAAGATCTAATTCCGAATCTGAATTATGTGAAATTGTTTTCCATTTTAATACAAACTGCTCGTCCAAAATAATATTTAATGCTTCAGGTAAAGGATTGGAAATCTCTTCGCCAAATTTTTTCCTCATTGATTTTGTAAATCGGTAAATAACATTTGTTGCTCTAAAATACTCCTGCATAAATTGGGAAAGAGCTTTCGGATTGTTATACAGGCGTTTAGCAATTTTTTTCTGATACCTAAATTCAAATCTATCTGTTTTTTGATTCTCGATTAGATGTAAAATATTTCTGACGAACAAAACTAATTTATAGCTCTCAACCAGGCGTTTACATTCTTGAGGAGTAGTTAATTTATTCTTGTTTAATTGATCTATAAATATTTCTGCTTGAGTAAGTTCTTTTTGGTTGTGCAGCATAGATTTTGTAAAAAGTATATACATCCACTCTACAGTTTGAAAATCTCTTAAACCGCCTGCAGACGTTTTAATGTTTGGCTCCAGTACTTTCGGTGAATCACCGTATTTTTTATATCGTTCTTCAATATCATTAAACAACTCGTTAAGTAATTTTATTTTAACTTTTATGGTTATGACTTTAAATAACTTTTCTTTCCAATCTTCATAAACTTGTTTTGAACCCAAGAGATGTCTTGTCTCAAAAAATTGGGTGAAAACGTGAAGATCATCCCTTAAATATTTTTTAATATCAGAAAAAATTCTAACAGTATGTGAGACTTCTATTCCGTTATCCCAAAATTGTTGAACTAAATTTGTAATATCTTTTTCACTTTCACTTAAAGAGTCGGTTATGAAAATAATGTCTATATCTGAGTAAGGCGATAATTCCCGGCGGCTGAAACTTCCGGCTGACGTTAGGGAAAAATTATATCTTTTCTTTCCGGCAATAGTTCTGATAAAGTCTTCAACAAGCAGACTGTACTCTAAAGAAAATTTTAAAGAATCTTTTTGATGTAAACCTTGTTTAAAAAGTTTACTCTTTGTATTTAAAAAAATTTGTTTTTTATTTTCGGTCATAATTATTTATTTTCTTTTCCCGAAGGGATGGATACCCAAAAGTATTCTGCTTCCACAGTAGATAATATACCGCCTCTTACATTAAAGTCAGCTGTTACAAACATATATCTTGGCTTACAAATCTCTACAAGATCGTCAAGAATTTTGTTTGTAACGTTTTCAAAATAAATACCGTCATTGCGGTATGAGTTTAAATAAAATTTTAATGATTTTAATTCAATACACAATTTATCAGGAATATATTCAATTGTAATAGTTGCAAAATCAGGCTGCCCGGTTTTAGGACAAACAGATGTAAATTCGGGAGCTTCGTGAATTACAGTGTAATCTCTGTCGGGATAAGAATTATCAAACACTTCTAATAATTTTAATTTTTTGTTCATTTTTTTTACCTATTAATACTTTTATGAATAATCCTGTCTTTCTTTATATTTTATAGGGTCTGTTTTGCCGGCTTGTTTAAACCCTCTTAACCTTAAAGCACAACTGTCGCAAACACCGCATGCTTCGTCTTCGTTTTGGTAACACGACCAGGTTAGCTCAAATGGTGTTTTCAATTCAAATCCTTTTAATACAATTTCTTTCTTGGACATATTAATTATTGGAGTTAACAATTTTATTTTTGTCTCCGGTTTTGTCCCCATATTTACTGCTTTTTCAAACGCATCAAAAAATTCCGGTCTGCAGTCCGGGTAACCGGAAGAATCCTCATAAACTGCGCCCATAAAAACAACTTCCGCACCGATTACCTCAGCCCAACTTACACAGGCGGAAAGAATATTCCCATTACGAAAAGGAACATACGAAGATGGAATTATATTACTGTTCAAGTTGACTTGTGTTACTTCAATTTTTTCATCTGTTAATGACGAGCCACCGATATTTTTAAAATGAGGTAAATCAATAACCAGTCTTTCTTCAACATTATAAAAATCTGCAATATCATTAAATGCTTTCAGTTCTCTTTTCTCAGTTCTTTGCCCGTAGTTTATGTGAATCAAAGCAAGGTCGAAGTCTTTAGAGGCTATAGCAGCCGTAACACAGCTGTCCATTCCTCCGCTTAATGCTAAAACTGCTGTCCTTCTTTTTATCATTATAAAATTTTTTCTGTAAAAATAAGGAAATGAACTGATACATAAAATTATTAAGAGAGATTTGTAAAGCGAAACGTTGTTTCGCTTAAAAATATTTATTCGGTATTACAATTCAATGTCATCTCTGCTTTCACATTCTTTTACAAATTGATATTAGACATTAGCATCAAAAGGAACAAGGTTGCTGTAAATGGTTTTATCTTTTTGGGATATGACAGATTCAACCACTTTAATTTATATTTGACATTTATTAAAACGTTATTATTTTAGAGAGTAACCCTAATAAATCTTAAATTAAATAGAACAATAAAAGGAGAGATTTTATGGAATATTATGAACTTCATCCGGTAACACCACAACTACGCTATATAAATAAAGCTGTTGAAGTATTAAGAAAAGGAGGCTTAATTATTTATCCCACAGATACTGTTTATGGTATTGGATGTGATATTTATAATAAGCAAGCCCTGGAAAAAGTTTTAGAGATTAAAAACAATTCATATTCAAAACTTTTTAGCTTTGTCTGCCATAACTTAAAAGATATTGCTAAGTATGCTAAGGTATCTGATTATGCTTACAGAACAATGAAACATTTATTACCGGGGCCATATACTTTTATTTTGCCTGCTGCCAAACAAGCGCCAACACTTCTACGCAGTAAAAGAAAGACTGTGGGTATTAGAATTCCGAATCATCCGGTTGCTTTAAAAATAGTTGAAGAATTCGGAAGCCCGATAATTAGCACAAGCACAACTTCAAGAAGAGGTAATATATTAACCAATCCGTTAGAGATAAAAAATATTTTTAATTCTCAGGTAGATTTAATGTTAGCCTCAGGTATTTTAAATGGAAGACCTTCAAGTGTTATAAACTTAAGCGAAGAGGAACCGGAAGTTATTAGGGAAGGTGCCGGAGATGTAAGTTTGTTTGTTTAATCTTGAAATCCAAAATTTTAAAGGACAGGTTGACAAAACCTGTTCTTTAATTTTATTTTTTTAAAAGCACTGATCTTTCATTTGTAAGTTCACGTCCTAATTTGTTCAATTTATACTCTTCATCTTCGTTTTCGGCTAATTCAAGTTCTATCAAGTTTTGCTTAATTAATTTATTTAAGATGTTTATTTTCATTTTATTTACTACCTCTACTGCATAATTGAAAAGTTTATATTCATTTTCTGATTCCGGCATCAATTCTTCCCACTTTGGGCTAATAGAATATTTATCAAACAGTAATTCTCTTAAATATAATTCAATACTTTCATCTTTAAATACATCCATTATCAATGAAGGATCAATTACTTCATCAGCAGAAAACTTATCTGAAATTTTGCTAACTATTACTTTATGCCTTTCGTTTAAAAAATCATCAACATTTAAATTTCCCAATATATATTTTGTTATTTCGATATTACTTTCAAACAACAGTTTAATCAATTCTTTTTCGGTTTGAAGATCACTAGTAACATCATCTTTTAATTTTTTATTTATTTCACCCTCTCCATATTTTGTTTGAGAAGTTCGTCGTTGTTGAGTAGTTTCATATTTCGAGATATTTTTTAATGCTTTGTTAAGTTCAGACTCAATTAGCATTTATCTTAAATTGATAGTATATCTGATGCTTTTCCTGTCTCATATATATGGTCTGGCCTTTTTGGCGCTCTTA
>JADFGB010000171.1 GCA_022567875.1 Bacteroidota bacterium
ACTATGAGATAAAGAAATAATATTGAAAAACCACTTGTTAATACAGAGATAGTATTTACTCTTAAAGCTATATTTTCAACAAATGGAATAATTGTGAAGATTCTTCCTAAAATTGTAAAAAAAGGTGAACCAGGAGGATGCGGAACTTGAAGATAATAAGCTGCTGCTGTATATTCACCACAGTCCCAAAAAGAAACCGAAGGCTGAACTGTTGAGAAAAGTACAAAGGTAGAAATTAAAAAGACAACACCGGCAAATATTTTATTAATTAGTTTATAATTATTAGCATCCATTAAAACCTCTAAATGAAAAATCTTTTTTTTTACCCGAAAAATTAAAAACAAATATATGTACTAATAAATTTAGTTGATGGTTTCTTAATTACAAGAAATGAAGACCTTCATTTTTTGAAAAATGAATCGAATTTAGATCTATCGACAGGCACATTATATTTATCGTAAAGTTCTTTTAATCTTTTCAATGAAACTGAATCGAAATCTTCATCATCTTTCTGCCTTTTTACAAACATCTTATAATCTTCCAATTCTTTCCTGTCGAATTTTCTTTCGTGACTTTTTAAGAATTCTAGATATTTCTTTTGTTCTCTGTATGACATAACTCTATAATATTATTTAATTCAAAATATTTTATTCCCGATAAAATAATTAATCTTTAATCAAATTGAAAAGAAACAGCAAATTATAATTAATTGACGAATTGGTTTTTTAATTGTTCGATAGTCTTAAATTTAATTTTATGCCTGACTGAAAATTACCAGGCAGTTACTACATTAAAACCATGCAGTTACTTGTAAAGCTTTATTCCCATAAGCATATAATTTACAATAAGTTATCCTGGAATCTACTTTTCGGCACAATTCTTTATAAACGTTCTGCAGAAAAACTTGAAAATCTTAAATAATTTTTTAATAATTTATCAAAGGAGTAAAATTATGAAAAACAAACCAAACTTAATCAAGTATGTAGTTGCTTATGCAATACTTGTAATAGTTATTTTTATTTCCGGATGCACAGACTCTGTTAATGCACCTGAAATAAATACATCATCTAGTACGGATCCTCTAGTGTTTGAAACCCTTGCTGAACAGGATTCTACAATTGCATCATTTGAACCTAACTATAACGAACAAGATGCAATGTCTTTTTTGGGTAAAACACTTACAGATATTTATCCTCTGCGTGTTGGACAGAAAATGCGTCTTGTTAGTAAGCAATATGAAGTAAACGAAGTTGGCGACACAGCTTATGTTGAAGTTATAAAAACATTTGAAGGTGTTTTATTTATTAAAGCTTCTTATTCACCACCTGATTCAAACACACAAGCTGCAGATACATTAATAGAAAAACCATTTTCAACAGTTATTACTAGGAATCTGATTTTTGCCAAAAAACAAATAGGTGATATTCCATTAAATAATTGGAAAATTGTTGCAGTATCATTGCCGGAAGGAGGAACACTTACAGACAATATAATTATCAATAAACTGACAATTACTTTTGCAAACGGCAACCAAATGGTAATTACCTCTCCTAATGATTACTATCTTACAAGAGATCTACCTATTTGGAAACAGATACCTGTAATGGCAAGACACGAAGAAGTAACTTTAGAAGTAGAAATTACAAGTGTATACGCCGATACCGGTTTTGTAACCCTAACTTACGGCAGTAACAGACATGGTATGCACAGAGCAAAAAAGAGATTTGAATTAATCTCATCAGTACAAAACGGAAGCGTATACAATAAAGTATATCAACAGAAATTTACGACTAATCAATTCCCGGGACATTTTCATGCAATTATAAATGCATTTCCAAAACAGGTAATATTTGATGATGTTGCTCCTGTTGAGGTTAAAACTTGGGGAATACCTTATATAGTTAAACCTAATTAAGGATAAAGCAAAAAAGAGGGTGCCCTTAATTGGGCATTCTCTTTTAATTAACAATTATATAAATTAAAATTTGGAAAAAAAACTAAGAGAAAAAAATTGAATGCTAAACTTAAAATTTAATAAAATGAAAAAATTATTTATAAATATAACTTTGCTTATTACTTTGGGTTTCTTTTTTTATGGTTGCGATAGCCCTGCACCCACAGAATTAGTTATTGATCCCAACACTATAACGGAAGATCAAGTAGACGTTGAAATTATTACCAAAGATACACGGGATGAATTTTACAGCAACGGATTTGATTCAACCGGAGTGGCACATCGTCTTCATAAATTTGGAAGCGTAATTGTTGTTACGGGAACAAAAATTTCTGATAGAAGAACAACCATAAAATTTTCTCTTGCAATAGCGGCGTTTTTTGACAGAAGTAAACCGGTGCACAATACGCGCGGTGATGTGGTAGGCTTTCGTACGATTTTACCGGGCGTTGTAAAGTTTAATGGAATAAAGGCTAAAATCAGACAGTTAAAAATAAAGTACAAAAACGGCAATGTAAAAGTAGACACTACTTTAGGATCAATGTATGTAGTGTTTAGTGGAAGATCGAATTCTGTTGATCCGTTTGGATATAATTTTCAGTCACGAATAAACTTTCAATTAATTCCTGTAGCAGGGGCTGCAACATCATTTCCAATTCCAACACCTGGAGAAATAACAGGCAAAGTAATATTTAACGGACATAGGGCGGACAAAAGTTTAAAAGCTATTTTAGAGTGGAATAAATCAAACGGACAAAAAATAGAAATTGTACTTGGTGCAGTATTAAAGGGGAGTAAAGTTTCATTTCCATTATACAGTTTAAAAACCAGAGATGACGGCAGACTTGTTGTTCCCTCACAGCTTTTAAATACAATTCCTTTTGAAAGATTTGATAAGATAATATTTACATTTATAAGAAGATTGGAATTTGACAACGGTTCAGGCAGTAATCGTTTGAAAGTTCTCTCACAAAGCATTCATACAATAATTATTGATATACCTTGAAAATATTATTATCGATCATAATATTCATAACATTAGTGTTTTCATCCGAGGTTTTTTCTCAAAGCTCTTTCGGACTAAGCGGAATTTGGAGTATGAACAAAACGGCAAACACATTATTAAACAATATTGAAAGTAACCCATCCAATTATTCTAATTTAAAGGATTGGGGAATTGAACTTACTTACGGGGGAGAGTTTGCAAACAGCACTACTTCAAATTTGTATTTACTTTCACTATCAAAAAGAATTGGGCATTCGAACTTTTTATTAAGATATACTCCGGGGTATCAGAAAGATTTTATATTTAATTCAGGAGAATCGATAATTTTAAATGATTCCAGCACACAAACTTTAAGTTCAAAATTTATTTACAAAGAAATTTTTGGTTTCGGATATTCCTACCAAATTACAGATAAACTAAGTTTCGGTTTTACTACAAGATTATTTAAACAAGAATTCAATAACGAAGTTCTTGAACCTGTATTTTCCGATTCGTTGTTTTTTAATCTTAATACCGAAACAGAAAAATCGAATTTTTGGAAGACAGATTTCGGTATTAACTTTAGCCCGCTTGATAATATTTCAATCAGCGTTGCTTCAATAAATTTAATTGATATTAGCGGCACAACAGATATTACCTCTAATTCAGCTTATGAAATAAGAAGACCGAAGGGCGTATTAATAGGGGCATACTTTACTCCAATAAAACAAATAAGCTTTAATTTTCTTTATGAAACCACCCAATCATTTATGGCAGGGATAGAGAGTACGATTGATTTACCGAACGGTTCAATAGGCTTAAGTTTAGCTGCAATGCACGATAAATATCAGTCGCCATACATAGCAGGCATATTACCGGCAATTTCGTATCAATCCAAGGCGTTCGGTATTACGCTTTCCGGGGTAAAATATTTTAGAGATAAAAACGCCACACAATCCTTCTCCGTTTTTGAGAATGAAGGAATAAGGAATATTCTAAACAACAGGTACAGTTTTGATAAAGCTACTCTTACAATTACATTTAGATTAAACACAATAGCGGAAGAAAAAGCCAAAATATTAAGCATAAAAATAGTACAAGAAATATTTCCTGCTTTTGAGGATAACTTACTTGATAAAC
>JADFGB010000172.1 GCA_022567875.1 Bacteroidota bacterium
TCGACAATACTATTTCTAAAAGTCGAAATCGCCCCCCTTTTTTTAACACTCTACCGAATTGCTCGATCGCAAGTGTTTGTATATCATCCGGCATAACGCAACACATAAAAGTTGAAAAAATCCAATCAAATTGATTTGATCCTATTGACTGCATAACTGTTGCGTCTTCATAAATTAACTTAACCTTGCATTTTGCTTTCTTAATTCTTTTTTCAGCCTTTAGCAACATTTGTTTACTTAATTCAATCCCTACCAAATCTACATCTTCATTATAGAATTCCAAATTTCGTCCTGTCCCAACTCCAGCTTCTAATACTTTACCTTTTAAATCACCTACTAAAGTAGGACGCCATTTTTTATATCTCCGTTCCCAAGGATAATCCAAAATGTCATAAAGAAGTCCTGTTACATTGTATTTCTTCTGTAACGATAAATTTTTTTTATGTGTTTTCATTTTAACTTTTATTATAGCTAACATATTAATAAGCTGCAAGGTTATTTAGTTAGAAGTAAATCTATCTTGCATCTTGCATCTTCCAATTTCTAAATACAACAACTATTATTTGTACAGCAAAAGAATGCTAAATTATACAGTGAATCTTTTTTTACCAAATATAGATTTATATACGAATTAAAATTTAAAAAAAAACTTTTAATTGAATTTATTTTGGTACAAGAAGTCTGTTGAATTTAAGAAAGGTTTAACAAAAATTATAACTATTATTTTAATTTAAGGACAACTCGTTTATCTTCTTTATCAAGCATAAACTTTTTAAGTGATTCAGATGATTTAAATATGTCAAGTAAATGTACTTGTGCTGTTAAAGATTTTTCTAAGGCTTCTTCGCCCGTTTTGGTTTTAGCTTGTTTGCTTTTTATAAGGTCACTTAAAGATTTAGCCCCCTTAACTTCGCTTGTTAGTGCACTTGGAATAGTAATATCAGACTGCACTTCTTCACTTGTTGAAATTCTTATCTTCTTCCCTTCATCATCAATAATTTCTTTGGTAAGTGTTCTTCCGTAGTTCATTTTCTTAACTTGATGAAAATCATAATTCTTATCTTCGGCAATATCGTGAGATATTATTTTCACACCTTTATTTACTACTAATATATTTTTTTCTTTTTTAGCATAAATTTTATCTAAATTTTTCTCAGGTTTTATTACAGTTTTTTTAGGTTCTTTTCTAAAATCATTATCAATAGTAAAATTAAAAAGTGCATCGGCAAATACTTTATCATTTTGAAATTTAGCCTCTGTAGCTTCAAGATCTATGCTGTAAATCTCTGCATAATTTGGAAGATTATTTTTTCTGCTTAATGTAGTTAGACCAACCTGCTGAATACGGAACCGTATATTTGGTAATTCGCTTTCGCTAAATAACCCCTCCAATTCTTTAACTGCATAAACCGGATCAAAATATATTAGTTCCTTTATACCATTTATATAAATTAAGAATCCATATTTAACAGTATTCAATGTTAAATTTCGCAAATTAGTCAGCAGCCTGTATACTATTAAAATCTTTGGGCTAAATTCATTTAATTGTCTGCAAACTTCTGAATAGCTTATTTTGTAAGCCTTTTTATTAGGTTTGTCTTTAAAGATAATCCTAAAATTCTTTTCTAAGTTGAAAATATTTTGGGAATAAATGATGATATCATTTTCTTTAATATCTAAAGTTTCTAATAACATAATAACCTACAAAATTTTATTTATGCTAATATTAAAAAATGATTTAAATATATTAATAATTCACCTTACGTAAAATATTATCCGTTAACAAATGGATAAATAACCACGACCTTTAGGTCGTGGGCAAATGATACAATACTATTGGCTTTAGCCACATAAAAAAAGATTTTGGGCTAAAGCCCGTGTCCGTTTACTATAACTAATCCACGACCTAAAGGTCATGGCTATAAACCATGAAATAATGCGCAACATAAATTAATAAATAATAGTTTTTATTCAAGAGGTAATAATATATAAAATCTAATAATAAGCTAATTTAATCTTTTTTCTAATAAGATATTATTATAGTTTTTGAAAGCCTGAATATAGTACTTGTTAAAATATTCCATCACCATTCTGTCAGTGTTAAAGAACCAACTTAATTCTGAAATTGATTTTTTAACTTTATTGATCCACATATTGGAAATATTTTGTTCATCTCTATTGAAATATAATGGAATTATTTCTTTCTCTAAAACATTATATAAATCGTTAATATCATTCTCATCTTTAAAATCAGAATTAAAATAATTATCTCTGTCCCCTATTTTCCAACCTAAATCTGGGGTAAAAGCTTCGTCCCACCATCCGTCTAAAACACTGAAATTCAATCCACCATTTGTTACAACTTTCATCCCGGAAGTTCCGCTTGCCTCTAAAGGACGACGTGGATTATTAAGCCATAAGTCACAACCACTAACAAGATATCTTGCGACTTCAAGATTATAATTTTCTAAAAAAACAATTTTATTTTTAAATCTTTCTTCCAAGCTGATTTTATAAATTGCTTGAATGAATTCTTTTCCGGCATGATCTTGAGGATGAGCTTTACCAGCAAAGATAATCTGGACAGGATGATTTTTATTATTTAGAATTTTATCCAATCTTTCTAAATCGCTAAAAATTAGAGTAGCCCTTTTATATGTAGCAAATCTTCTGGCAAATCCAATTGTTAAAGCATCTGGATTTAATATATTTTCAAAATCAACATTATTAGCATCTATACCTTTTTCCATATTTTGTTTAACAACACGTTGTCTGGTAAATTCTATAAGTTTATTTTTATTTTCATTGTGTGCATCCCAAAGTTCATTGGCTGGTAAATCATTAATCGAATTCCATGTTTCTTTTTTTGATAATTCATCCCCCCAAAAACCAGGTAAATATTTTATGAATAATTTTTGCATATTTGTAGCAGTGTGAGTTTTAATATGAACACCGTTAGTTATTGAACCTATCGGGATGTCATCATTTTGCAAACCTTTAAACCTATCAGCCCAAAGTTCTTTTGAAACTTTACTGTGTAATTTACTGACACCATTTATATACATAGAGCTATTCATAGCTAAATGAGCCATATTAAATGAACTTAATTCTATGCTGTTAGGAATATTTCCCAAAGCCATAAATTCATCTTCAGATAATTGTAAATCATTTGTATAATATTCCTTCATACATTTATTGATTAATTCTTTTGAAAATACATCTATGCCTGCAGGTACCGGTGTATGTGTTGTAAAGATATTACTCTGTAGACATAAGCTTTTAGCTTCGTTAAAACTTAAGCCATACTTTTCCAAACTCATTTTAGTTCTTTCTAAAGCTAAAAAAGCTGAATGCCCTTCATTCATATGACATACATTGGGAATAATATTTAGAGCATTTAAAGCTTTTATGCCTCCAATTCCCATTACAATTTCTTGTCTTATCCTTGTTTCAATATCTCCGCCGTAAAGAGTTTCTGTGATCTCTCTGTTTTGTTTGGAATTAATTTCTATGTCAGTGTCGAGTAAATAAAGAAATGTTCTTCCAATATTGATTCTCCAAATTTGGATATAAACACTTTCATCTGCTATTATTACTTTAACTCTTAATGGTTCATTATTTTCATCCCGTTGAAGTTTAATCGGTAATTTTTGAAAATCTTCAATTATATAATATTCTTTCTGCCATCCTTCTTTATCTAATGCTTGTTGAAAATAACCTTTGCTGTATAACAAGCCAACACCAATTAATGGAATTCCCAAATCGCTGGCAGATTTTATATGATCACCTGAAAGTACACCTAAACCTCCGGAATAAATCCTTACACATTCTGTTAATCCAAACTCAGCTGAAAAATAGGCTATTGTTAAATTGTTTTCATTTGAGAAATTTGTTTTATACCAAGTATCCCCTTCCATATAATTTTGAAATCTCAAGCTTACATTGGAAAATATATTTAAGAACTCATCATCTTCAAAGAGACTTTTGATTTTTTTATCATCTATTTCTTCCAATAATTTTATAGGATTATGACCCACTTTATCCCAGATAACTAAATCAATTTTTTCAAATA
>JADFGB010000173.1 GCA_022567875.1 Bacteroidota bacterium
AAGAAAGTGCTAAATATCTGGAGTTTTTTAATGCAAGTATAAAAAAAACAGTCAAACTAATGTTTGACTGTTTTTTTAAGGAAAGATATTAGTAATATCTCATAGTTTGATCTTTTGGCTTACTTTTCAATCGATATACAACATATGATGTTGCTACTATTACCCCTACAAAACCAAAAAATATTCCTACTGCTGTAAGAACTAATAATGACAAATTCATAATTTTCGCCCTCCGAAAAAAGTTAATTAAAAAAGCATAGCACCAAGAAAAATTATTTCTTAGTTCATTTTTTTGTTAATGGGAACATAATAAATTGATTGCAGGCTGTAAATGAAAATCGAACCAGCGTCAATATAACTCGACAAAGGTGTTATTTTCATCGACTAACGGTAGGGATAGAAACTGATAATGAATTTAATTTTTTAAGAAACTAAGTTGTAGCCCCACCACAACTCGAACCAGCACCAGCTGTACATCCAAAACAGTGGTTTCCTACCATTATTTTTCTTCCCTCAAGTGCTTTGCTTTTAAAATCTTTTATATGTTTTGGTAGACTATTTTCAAGACCCATTTCAAGCATTTGGTTAAAATCACAATCGTAAATACTGCCTTCCCAACCGATTGAGACCATATTTCTGCACATAACATTTTGGGCAGCAATGGGATTAAAAGCAGACATTAGTTTATTCATATATCCTAAATAATTTCCGGATTCTATCAGGTAATCCAAAAATCTACTGATGGGTAAATTGGTAATTGTAAAGAGTTTGTTAAACACCAAACCAAATTTATTTTTTAGTTCTCTTTTATAATCCATTTCTAAAGCTTCTTGATTTGGAGGTAGAAAAGCCCCGATAGGATTATAAACAAGATTTAATATCAAGCTACTATCCTCTTTCCCGTAACCCAAATCATTTAATTCTTTTATTGCTTTTATTGATTGCTCAAAGACACCTTCGCCTCTTTGTTTATCTGTTGTGGAAGCAGAATAATACGGTAATGAAGAAATTATTTCTACATTATTTTCTGCCATAAAATTTGAGTAATCTTTAAATCCGTTTGCTACAAGTATTGTAAGGTTTGATCTTACAATTACGTGTTTTTTTTGTTTTTTTAATTCAGTTACAAACCATTTAAAATTAGGATTTAATTCGGGAGCTCCCCCTGTTAAATCAACTGTCTGAATTTCGGAATCCTTTAAAGCTTCAAGACAATATCCCATAGTTTCCTTTGTCATTATTTCTTTTCTGTCTGGTCCAGCATCAACGTGGCAATGCTTGCAAACCTGGTTACACATTTTGCCCACATTTATCTGTAATATTTCTACTTTTGTTGCTGTTAAAGCACCGACACCAATTTCATTAAATTTTTCTTCAAATGTAATTAGTTCATTCGGTTGATTTATTATCTTTAGCTGTTCGTTTGCAATTGCAAGTTCTTCCCCAAATGCCTTCATACTTTTATTTCTATGATTCAATTCTTCTGCTCCATTTTTTACATTGATAATTTTGAGTTAACATTTTTCATTTGTACACCATGTACTAACGATGCGCCTCCACGTATTGCACTTGCTACATGTACTGCCTCCGTCATCTGCTCTAAATTAGAACCTTTTTCCAAACAAGACTCTGTGTATGCATCTATGCAATATGGGCATTGAACAGCGTGGGCAACTGCAAGAGCAATTAATGCTTTTTCTCTTTCACTCAACGCTCCTTCCTTAAATACTTCACTATACCAAGCAGAAAATTTTTCCCACAGTTTAGGGCTGCCTTCTTTCATACTGTCAAACTTTTTTAAGTCTTCCGGATTATAATAGGTTTCCATATAGTTGTTCCTTATGATAATCTAATTTGTGTAAAATAAATATTTTGGTTTTCAGTTGGGCTTATACAAGAACAGGTGGTGAAGATAAAGAGACAAAAGTATAAAACGAATTTTTATACTTTATAAATAAAGTTAAAAAGTATTTTATATATAAATTATTGAAAATAACATTTTGGGAAATTGAAATGGTTTGTTCTATACGATATTTAAATAAAACATATACTTTAATAGAATAAATCTTATCAAAATCATTTTTCTGTTTTAATAAATATTGAAATATTGAGCAATCATTTAACAAAGAGATTAGTTCAAAAAATGCATTTGGTTGTTGATAATTTATTGATATAAATTTAAATGAATCAATTTTCTTAAAATCATCTTTGTTAATTGAAAATAAATAAAAACCGCCGTCTTTGGAGGGCCCAATAACTGAATTATTTTTTGAAGTATGTTTAGCTGCAAATGTTATATCATTTAACTTTAAAGATGGAGTATCATTCCCGATAACTACTATATTATCATATCCATTATTAAAAACTTTTTTTATTGATTCATAAAATTTTTCACCAAATGTTTTATCCGGTTGAATAATCAATGGACATCCGTACTTTGAAAAATATTCTTCTCCTTTTCCTTTTGTAGTGGAAACAAAGTAATCTAAATTTGAATTAGAAATTATTTTGTAGATAAGAAATAATGATTTTTCAAAACAACTGTTAGATAGTTGTCTTAATTTCTTAGTGCTCTTTATCTCAGAATCTTCTAATGGATCGCGTGAAAATAATAATATTGCTGTTTGACTATTCATAAAAGTAGTTATTCTAAAATTTAATATTACTTAATTTTATTTAGATCCCAATCGTAAGACTTAAAATCAATTTGCCACTTAATAATATTATCATTTATTGATTCCGCAATTCGTTCTGGTAAAAAAGATTTTATTCTTGATAAAATTTGTGCGTTACTATCTCCAAAGTCATCTCCATACCAATCTAATATTTTTGATAAGTGTACAACATGGTTTTTCTCGTCAAAAGAATTATGGAATTGATTTGCAAAAAAGCTTTTTCCCTGGTCGTTTAACTGTGCATCCAATTTATTACCTGTATAGGCTTCATTTCTTAATGGCGGACAACTCATAGCTCCACAAACTAAAGCAAAATGTATTCTTGGGTCCTTAAATTTTGGCCTGATAATATCGTGTTCAATGTGATTTAAAGTTATTTTTTTATTATTTATAATTACAAATTCTTTATCCCAAACAGTAGTCTTTAAAATATGCCCAATTATTCTTCCCCCAAAGTGCAAATCATTTATGCTTGAAATGGGATAACTATCTAATATAACTTTTAATGTATAAGCGTTATAGGCATTGATCCAAAAAGCAAGTTTATCATTTTTGTTTGTTAAAGTGGTCGGATCAAATTTTGAAATTGTTTCAATATATTTTTCCAGGCTCTTATCTTTTGTCAGATTCTCATAGTCCACAAGTCCATTAACAACATATTTATGAAGAAGATTATCGTAAATTTTAACTGCTATAGAGTCCTGCGAAAAGTTATTCTGAGTTGAAAATAAAATTATAAAAATAACGGGTAATAATACTTTATTTTTTTTCATTTGCGTATATTTTAATTATAAAATAATTCTGTTTTTACAAAAGATTTAAATTCGCACGTACTTAATTTTGTTTCCTTATTTATCCAATTATTCAAATCACTTTCGGTATCGATATCGGAAAGTTCAGGCAATATTGATACTTGTAAGTTTAAATCGTTAATTACCTTAAGAGTTTGTCTGAATAATTTTTCGGTTCTCCAGGGTAATTCAATAAATAATTCTTTGATAATCTTTTTTGTTATTACACCAGAAGCATTCTTTTTTCTTGCTCTTTTATTTATATCGTGTATAGTACTTGCGAACCATATAGATATACGTGTATAGACAGATCTAACCCCCAAGCACTATTAAGATAGAGCTCGGAGGCAATGGACGCAAACTGCAACGGTTTTGTCCATTGCGGTATTTTTTGTAGAAAATGAAATTCATTCTTGGTACAAAACAATATATGACCCAAGTCTTTGACGAGAGTGGCAAAGTGTATCCGGCAACTATTGTTGCGGCGGGGCCCTTAGTGATTACTCAACTTAAGTCAAAGGAGAAAGACGGCTTTAAAGCTTTCCAGGTTGGGTACGGAGTCCGCAACAAAAAGAATAT
>JADFGB010000007.1 GCA_022567875.1 Bacteroidota bacterium
CTTCATACTCAACTATCAAAAACCGTCTCTGAAAGTTTTGAAAATAAAAAGGGAGAAATAATATCAAAGAATATTGATGATATGATAAATGTTATCGAACCAAAAATTAAAGATGAATTTTTAAATAATAACCTGGGAAATAAAAATCAATTTTTTAGAGATATAATAAGCGAAAAATATAATGAATACGTAGAAAATAATTGTAAGGAATATTTTGAAGCATTAATGTTGGTCTTTGATAAAAGCATAACCCCTGTTGAAAATGAAATGGTTGAATATGATTTTCAGGAATTAGTGCACGAATCAATTTCTATTTTAAACGGTAAATATAAAAAAACAAAAGACTTTAAAGATGAAAATAAGAGCATACACTTTGATGCAGAACTTAATTTGTTAACAGGTAACTTTAATTCTATATCCGACTCTTTAAAAGAACATATCGAACAAATTGCTAAAATGGAAATACACATAGCTAATATGGTTGGAACCGGATACGGCAGAGCATTATTGCCGTTTGCTAAGGATTGTATAAAATCAGAAATATTATGTCACGCTTTTGGTGCCCATGCAATTTTCCCCAATACAAGAACAGTACTGGATATCGGCGGACAAGATACAAAAGCAATTCAGGTTGACAGCAACGGTTTGGTAACAAGCTTTTATATGAACGATAGATGTGCTGCAGGTTGCGGTCGTTATTTAGGTTATGTTGCAGATGAGTTTAGTCTTTCTTTAAATGAAATGGGCCCTTTAGCATTAGAAGCTGAAAAAGAAGTAAATATTTGTTCAACGTGTACTGTTTTTGCCGGGGCTGAAATAAGAGAACTACTAAATGTAGGTGAGAAACGTCAAGATATATTAGCCGGTTTACATAGAGCTATCGTTATTAGGGCTATGTCTTTAATTGCGCGATCAGGGGGAATAAGAAACGAATTTACTTTTACTGGTGGAGTTGCAAGAAATCAAGCAGTGCTTAAGTATATAAGCGAGATGGTAAAAGAAGGTTATGGTGATGATATAAAAATAAATATTCATACAGACTCAATTTTTATGGGTGCATTGGGCGGGGCACTGTTTGCTAGAAGAAACATTACATCAAAAATTCCTGTAAAATAATTAGAAAAATTATTAAATATTATGAATGATAAAATATTGACTTTGGGTATTGACGTTGGCGGCAGTTATATAAAAACTGTTCTGATGGATTTTGAAAATAACACACAAATTCTTGATAAAAGAATTGAAAAAATAAGAAAGAGAAATCCTGTTGAGATATCAAATGAATTAATAAATACAATATTAGATTTCCACAATATAAAATTTGAAGATGTTTCTTACCTATCGTCCACAGGTGAGGGAGAAATGGTAGAAAGAAAAACCGGGCATTTTTATAGTATGACTACTCATGCCAGAGGCGGAATTTTTCTTGCACCCGGATCAAAAACTGTAGTTGATATGGGGGCTTTATTTGTTAGAGCTATTAAAGTAAATGAAAAAGGAAAGGTGTTAGATTATAAAATGACAGGTCAATGTGCTTCTGGCTCAGGACAATTTATTGAAAATATTTCTCGGTATTTAGGTCTATCTATAGATGAAATCGGAGATATTTCAATAACTGCTACAAATCCGGAAACACCATCTGGAATTTGCGCCGTATTAGCAGAAACAGACGTAATTAATATGGTTTCAAGAGGAATTACAATACCCAATATTATTAAAGGTATTCATTTATCCGTTGCTAATAGAGTTGTAAGGTTGTTATCTTCTCTAAAAGCTGAATCGCCTATAATACTAACCGGTGGTATGGCAATGAATAAAGGAATGGTTCAAGCAATTGATGAACTTGCAAAAGAGAGTAAACATAATTTTGAATTTCTTACACACCCGGATTCTATATATTCAGGTGCATTAGGGGCTGCTCTTTGGGGCGGTTATAGATATTTAAAACTGCAAAAACAAACAGCTACAGTTAATAATTAATGTTCTTGGTTTTATTTAATAAATATATAAAAACCATAAAATAAAAATTATGGAAAGTAAAATTAAAAGCAAAAATTTGCTTGAGTCTAAACATCAACTAAAGGATGTAATACCAAACATTGCTTTAATGTTGAAAAGAAGTGCTCTCAATTATTCAGATAAAATAGCATTTCAAGAAAGAGAAAAGGATAAATATGTTGGAATAACTTGGGAGAAATTCTATAAAAATATTATTAATATATCTTATAATTTAGGGAAATATGGATTTTTAAAAGGTGATAAAGTAGTAATATTATCTGAAAACAGACTTGAAATGCTTGAATTAGAACTATCCATTATGGCTTCCGGCGGAATAGCTGTACCTATCTTTTTCAACTATAACAAAGAAACTGCAGAACAACTTATTAAACACTCAGATGCAAAATTTTTAGCTGTTGGCAGTAATTCTCAATTAGAAAAGATCAGCAACAACCTTTCGTTAAAACATATCTTTACTTTTGATTCATTCGACTTAATAAATAAAAACTTACTGAACGAACATAACAATATTAGTCCGTTCAAATATCTTTTAAGAGATTTTGTTGAAGAGAATTTTACCATAAATTTTGAAGCTAACCAAAATGATATTTGTTTAAATATGTATACATCAGGCACAATGGGAAATCAAAAGTGTGTACAGCTAACTCATAAAAATATTTTATCTCAACAGGCTGCATTATCTGTTTTGTGGAACTTAAATGAGAATGACAGGTTTTTAAGTTTCTTGAGATGGCACCATAGTTTTGGCGGTATATTTGAAATTTTTAATGCTCTTTATAACGGTGCAACTTTATCCCTAGAATCAAGCCTTGGTTTAGACCCAGTAGTGATTTTAGAAAATTGGAAACTTGTAAAGCCCACAATATTTTTTAGTGTCCCAATTATTTATCAAGCATTAGTTGATATGGTTCTTAACGATAAAGAAGTCGAAGAAATTTTTTTCCATCCGGAGTTAAAATTTGTATTTACAGCTGCAGCACCACTTTCACAGAGAATATCGGATGAATTTGAAAAAAGAAATATACCGGTTATCGAGGGCTGGGGATTGACCGAAACTTCTCCCTGTTGTACAATCACAGACTATAAAATAAAAAGAGAGTCCGGTATAGTAGGATTTCCTATCCCGGGTGTGAAAATAAAAACTGCTGATGACGGAGAAATTTTGGTAAAGGGACCAAATGTTATGGTAAGCTACTACAAAAACGATAAAGCAAATAAAGGGGTTTTTACAGATGATGGTTGGTTCTGTACGGGGGACATTGGCGAAATTACAGATAATGGCCTTAGGATAATAACACGGAAAGACAGAATTTTTAAACTTATGAACGCTGAAAAAATAGTACCGACAAAGATAGAGGAAAACATAACAAGTAAATGTCATTATATCTCTTACGCATATGTTGCGGGTAGAGGAAAGAAATACCCGGTTGCAATACTATTTCCAAACAGAAGTTTAATGAATAAAAAAATAAACGGTTTTGATGTCGAATTTGAAAAATGTAAATGTCCAAAAAGTATTGAAGATTTGTCAAAATGTTTGCAAAATTGTTTAAACGATATTAATTGCGAAATAAAACAAAAGTTTTCGCGGATAGACATTGCTATGCTTATTGACGGTGATCTTTCCGTTGAGGATAAAACATTAACACCGTCTTTAAAACTTGCACCCAACAATGTTCAAAATGTTTATAAAGCATATATTGAAAAACTCTACGGATCAGACATAGATATAAAAGAACAAGTATATATAATTCCGTTAAATAACTAATAGTTAAAAATAATTTTTAATATGTATAAAATAAAAACTACATCATTTTTAAAAGAAACAATGCAAAATTATTTTACCGATTTGAAAAACGGAAATAAAATTGCTTGGTGTTCAAGTGCGGGACCATCCGAGTTATTAAGGTCTTTTGGTTTCAAAATTTATTTTCCGGAAAATCACGGTGCCTTGTTAGGTGCAACAAGAACTGCAGGGGATTATATCCCTGCTGCCACTAAACTTGGTTATTCCAGCGATATATGTTCCTATTTAACTTCCGATATCGGTTCTTATCTAAGTAAATCATCCCCCTTGCTTGCACATTACGGATTAAAAGAAATACCAAAACCCGATATTATAGTTTACAATACGAATCAATGCAGAGAAATACAAGACTGGTTTTCCTTTTACGGAAGTGAATTTAATTGCCCTGTATTAGGAATACAACCCCCAAGATATTTGAATGAAGTATCAAAGTCTGACATTGATGATGTTACCACTCAATTTAAAAATATGATTCCGGCTTGTGAAAATATTTCGGAAAATAAATTTGATTTAGATTTATTTAAGCAAACCTTAAAACATAGCAAGGATGCTGCTTTGTTGTGGAAACAAGTATTAGAAACTGCTAAAAATTCTCCTCCCCCTATTAGTTTTTTTGACAGCACAATACATATGGGACCAATAGTGGTTTTAAGGGGAACGCCGGAAGCAACACAATATTACAAAGTGCTATTAAAAGAACTAACCGAAAATATCATCAATGGACTTGGTGTTATTGATTCGGAAATGTGCCGAATTTATTGGGAAGGGATGCCCATCTGGGGAAAACTAAAATATCTTTCAAATCTATTTATTAAAAACAACGCTGCTGTAGTTGCATCTACCTATTGTAATAGCTGGACTTTTGATGATTTTGATGAAGACCACCCTTTTGAATCTTCAGCTTTAGCTTATACAAAAATATTTATCAATAGAAGTGAAAAAGCAAAATTGGAAATTTTAAAATCATTTATTCAAGATTTTAAAGTTAACGGTGTTATTTTTCACGAATCAAAAACTTGTTTTAATAATTCAAATGGAAGCTTTGGAATGCCGCTAAGATTAAAAGAACAAACTGGAGTTGAAACATTAGTAATTGAAGGGGATCTGTGTGATTTACGGTTTTTTTCAGAAGGTCAGACAACAACAAAAATAGAAACATTTATCGAACAAATTATATAAATAAAAATGAATGAAGAGTTTCTTATATAAAATCCGAATTTTTTAACTTTGTATGGCTTAACTATTCAAGAGGATTCTGCAAACAATTTGTAAGAGGAGACTTATGAATGAAAATAAATATAAAATTGGTGTGATAGGTTTGGGTCCGGTCGGTCTTATACTTGCATCACATTTTAAAGAAGCCGGGTGCCGGGTTTTTATATGTGATATTGACAAAGACAAAGTAAATCTTATTAGAAAAAAAGGAGTTGAGCTGGTTGGAATAATAGAAAAAAATGTTTTTTTTAACCACGTTTATACTTCAATTGATGAACTGCTGAAAAACAAAATTGACATACTGATAAGTTCTGTTAAAGCATATCACATTAAATCTGCGCTCAATCAAATAGATAAAAATGTTTTAAATAATATATTCTTATTAATTGCACAAAATGGTATTGATCTTCAGCAAATGTATTCAGGTAAATTTAGGGATTCTCAAATCCTTAGAATGGTAATAAATTTTGCAGGAAACTTAAATGCACCTAACGCTGTAAACGTAACATTTTTTAATCCCCCAAACTACATTGCTTCAATTGACGATTCACAAATAGAAGTTGCTGATTGGATTTCGGATAAACTTAATAGCGTAAAATTGGAGACTAACAGCAACGATTCTTTTACAATAAATGATAGGGTGTGGGAAAAAACAATACTCAATGCTTCTCTTAGTCCACTTTGTGCTATATCAAAACTAACAATTAAAGAAGCTATGGCTCACCCGGACACATTAGAAATAATTGAACAAATTATTTTAGAAGCTGTTGAAGTTGCAAAAGCAGAGGAAATAAAATTAGGAAATAATTTTTTAAAGCTTTGCATTAGATATTTAAAAAATGCCGGGGATCACTTTCCATCTCTCGCTGTTGATCTTTTAAGCAAAAAAGAAACAGAAGTAGATTTTTTTAACGGTAAAATAGTGGAATACGGAAGAAAGCATTATATACGCACTCCATTAAATCTTACTTTTACTAATCTGGTAAGAGCTATATCACATAAAAATTCAAAAATGAAAGAACAAGAGAAAACAGATATTAAAACAAGTATTTTAGATCTTTAGTCTTATTATTGAGTGAAAATAACATGAACAGTTTAGAATTTAATTATCACAGTCCTAAAACATTGGATGAAGCAATAAATATCCTGAATAAATGTGATAATCCTGCTTTACTTGCGGGGGGTACTGACGTGCTTGTTGAAATAAAAAAAGGGTTGCGTCAAGCAGATGATCTTGTTTCGATTAAAAATTTAAATGAACTTAAAATTATAAAACAAAAACAAAATGAAATTGTAATAGGTTCTTCTGTTACTCACAATGAGGTGAAAAATTCATCGTTAATTAAGGAAAAATTGTTTGCTCTTTCAGAAGCGGCTTCAAATATTGGAACGGACCAGGTGCGTAATACTGCTACTATTGGGGGAAACATTTGTACAGGTGCCTCTTGTTGTGATATGGCTCCGGTCCTTTTGGCCTATAACTCTGAATTAGAAATTTTATCCTCAACTGAAAAAAGAATGATACACATAAAAGATTTTTTTTTAGCTCATAAAAAAACTTCTATTAATAAAGGGGAAATACTGACAAAAATAATCATCCATATTTCAGACGATCAAACTGGAGTTAGTTTCTTAAAATTTGGGTTAAGGGATGCTGCATCAATTTCAGTGGCATCTGTAAGTGTAATGATCAAATTTTCAGATAAGCAATGTATAGATTCAAGAATTGTAATTGGGGCTGTTGCACCTACTCCAATATTATGCAGTAAAGCAAGCAAATTATTATGTGATTTTAAGTTAACTGATTTTTCCAATGAAAATATATTATCAAAAGTCGGAGAATCTGCAGCCGAAGATTCATTACCCATTGATGATATAAGAGGCAGTGCCGATTACAGACGAAAACTGGTAAAAGTATTAACACAACGAGCAATTAAAATTGCTTTTGAACGTGCGAAATACATTTAAATAATGAGGAAAATTTGAAACATCTGATAAATTTAAATGTAAACGGAACAGAATATGAAGTAGCTGTAAAATCAGGAACATCCTTGCTTAATTTGCTTCGTGATCAATGTATGTTAACAGGCACAAAAAAAGGATGCGAGTTAGGCGACTGTGGTGTCTGCACTGTTTTATTAAACGGAAAAGCTGTAAACTCGTGCTTAATTCTTGCAGTTGAAGCTGAGGGTCAAAATATTTTAACTATTGAAGGAATGGCAACCGGCGAAAATCTCCACCCAATTCAAAGAGCGTTTGTTGAAAAGGGTGCTATTCAATGCGGGTTTTGTACACCGGGTATGATTTTAAGAACTAAATCTTTTTTAGATGAAAACCCTAATCCAAACAAAGAAGAAATTAAAGAAGCTCTTTCAGGAAATCTTTGCAGATGCACCGGCTATACAAAAATTATAGAAGCCGTAGAAACCGCAAATGATTATTTAAAAGGTAAAAAACCAAAAGTCATAGAATACCAACCGCAAAAATCAGCAATGGATTTTACTGTTGTTGGTAAAAGACTGCCTAAGTTAGATGCACCGGACAAAGCAACGGGCAGAGCACAATATACTGACGATATTGTTTTACCTAACATGATTTACGGTAAACTATTATTAAGTTCTGTACCTCATGCTCGCATCAAATCAATAAACACTGAAAAGGCAAAATCATTACCAGGCGTTAAAGTAATTTTAACCGGAGCCGATGTTACTGATATTAGTTACGGAACTTCACCACCTCGTTATGACGAATTTGTACTGGCTAAAGATAAAGTAAGGTTTGTGGGTGACATAGTTGCTGCTGTTGCGGCAATTGATGAAGAGACCTGTTATAAAGCGCTAAAATTAATTGAAGTTGAATATGAAGAGCTTCCTACAGTATTTGATCCTATTGAAGCAATGAAAGACGGCGCTCCTAGATTATTCGATGATAAATATGAAAATAATATCAACACAAGAGTGGATCACCATTTTGGTGATATTGAAAAAGGTTTTGAAGAGGCTGACTTGATTAAAGAAGCTAAATTTGTAGGAAACCGTACAATTCAAAATCCAATGGAACCACACGTTGCAATTGCTGAATGGGACAGGCACGGCAGAGTTACTTTATATACTTCCACACAGGTCGTGCATTATGTCCATCATCAACTCTCACGAATATTGGATTTACCCCTTGGTAATATTAGGGTTATAATGACAAATTGCGGAGGTGGCTTTGGTGCAAAAGCAGCAACTAATCCTCTTGAAATATTATCAATCTTACTATCTAAAAAAATCGGTTGTCCAGTAAAAATGCGTTTTAACAGAGAAGAAATGTATTTATACGGAAGAGGAAGACACAAACAATACATTGAGATGAAAATAGGAGTTAAAAATGACGGAACAATTACCGCAGTTAAACAGAAAGCTATTTTAGAAGGAGGTGCTTATTCAAGTTTCGGTATCGTTTCTACTTATTATGCCGGTTCAATGCTTCCGACTTTGTATATAATCCCAAATTATAAATACGACGGATACAGAGTAAACACAAACCTTCCGCCTTGCGGTGCTATGCGTGGACACGGTACACCTCATCCGCGTTTTGCTTTTGAATCTTTACTCTCTATGATTGCTGATGATATTGGAATGGATCACATTGACATAAGATTAAAAAATGCGATGATGCCAGAAACTCGAACCTGTAATGATTTAGATATTCATTCCTGCGAATTAAAAGCATGCCTGAAAGTAGTTAGGGAAAAATCAGGCTGGGATAAAAAGAAAGGAAAACTTCCAAAAGGAAGAGGCATAGGCATCGGCTGCGGTGGATTTGTATCTGGTGCAGGTTACCCTATTTACAGATCAAATTTTCCGCATTCAAACGCTATAATTAAAGTTGAAGAAGACGGTTCTAAAGCTGTATTGTTTATCGGAGATGCTGATATCGGGCAAGGTTCTGATACAGTACTTGCACAAGCTGCCGCAGAAGCTATGGGAATTACATTGGATAAAATGAGCGTTGTTTCTGCCGATAGTGACATTACACCTTTGGGTTTCGGTGCATACTCAAGCAGAGTAACACTTATGGGCGGCAATGCTTCAAAGATGGCAGGAGAAGAAATAAAAAAACAAGTGATAAAAGCAGCTGCAAAGAAATTAAATGTACATGAAGAAAAACTTCGTGCAAAAAATAATAAATTATTTGATATCTCAAATGAAGAAAATTTTATTCCATGGTCAGAAGCTGCAAAACTTTATTTTTCAGAAAATGGACCTTTAATCGGAAAAGGACATTACTCGCCTCCAAAAGGACTAGGCGGAACATATAAAGGCGCAGCAATAGGCACTTCGCCTGCATTTTCATTTTCCGCTTCAGTTTGCGAAGTTAAGGTTGACATGGAAACGGGGAAGGTTAAGGTTTTAAATTTTTGGGATGCACACGACTGCGGAACTGCAATAAATCCGATGGCAGTTGAGGGACAAGTCGAAGGAGCAATTGTTATGGGTATGAGCGAAGCTCTTTTGGAAGAAGAAGTATTTGACTCAAATGGTAAAATGTTAAATGCTGATTTGCATAATTATTTAATTGCTACTTCTGCTGAAACACCAGATATTGATTCAACAATTGTTGACAGTTACGAACCCGAAGGACCATTTGGCGCAAAGGAAGTTGGTGAAGGTGCAACATTGCCTATTTTAGGTGCAATTGCCAATGCAGTAGCAGATGCTATTGGAGTTAGAATTTTTGAGCTTCCGATAACCCCAGAAAAAGTATTGAAAGCAATAAAAGAAAAATCGAATTAATATAAAATGAAGTGTTATGGATAAATATTATTTGGGTATAGATATAGGATCTTCTTATACAAAGTATACCGTAATAGATTCGGATAATAATTTAACTTATTCAAATATATTGAAAACATTAAGCAGAAATAAGGATGAAAAAATAAGTACAAGAGAATATATTTCAAATAACTTTCCTGTATTATTTACATGTGCAACCGGTTACGGAAGAGAACACGACAAAAATTGTGATATAACAAAAACAGAGATTTATTGTGCATCAGCAGGGGTCTCTGCTTTATTTTCAGAAGAGAAAACTATTGTTGATGTTGGAGCAGAAGATGTTAAAGTTATTAAAAGCGGTACTGACGGAAAAGTATTAGACTTTTATATGAACACAAAATGTGCTGCAGGTACCGGTACGTTTATTACAGAAATAGCCGACAGAGCAGAAATTGATGTTTTAAAAATGAGTGAAATGGCATCAAGATCAAATTTTGTAAAAGAACTAAATAGCTTTTGTACTGTGTTTGCTAAAACTGAAATAATGAAATGGCTTTTTGATGATGTACCAATAGAAGATGTAGCAAAAGGTATATATATTTCAATAGTAAATAGAATTGCAAAAATACGTATGGATAAAGATCTTCCAATATATTTAATCGGCGGTGTATCTCAATATCATCCTTATTTAAAAAATATAATGGAAGAGAAATTTAATTCAAAAGTAATTGTGCCGAATAATCCCCAATTAATTACTGCTTTTGGCGCTGCTGTTTTAGCTAAATATTATTATGAAAAAATTAATAGCAAACAATTAAATAAAATTAAAATAAAATGAAAGCATATCACAACAAAGAAAAAGGAATCGGAATCATCTATGATGATATGTATCTTATTAATGGAGCCAGAACGCCTTTCGGTAAATTAACTGGTACGTTAGCAAATGTTTCTCCAACTGATCTTGGTATTTTAGCATGTCGTGCAGCATTAGAAAAATCCAACGTTCAAGCAAAAGATATTGACCAAACTATAATTGCAAATATCGGTCAAAGTTCCACAGATGCTTATTTTTTGCCGAGACATATTTCGCTTTATTCAGGGGTAAGAGAAGAAGTGCCGGCTTTGATGGTTCAGAGAATTTGCGGCTCCGGTTTTGAGACAATAATTACAGGGGTTGAGCAAATATCTTTGGGCAAAGCAGATATTGTCCTTTGCGGAGGTACGGAAAATATGTCTCTCTCTCCAACAGTTAGTTTCGGCAATAGAATGGGCTATCAACTTGGAAGAATTAATTTTAAAGATATGTTGTGGGAATCTTTAGTTGATACTGCTGCCGGATATCCCATGGGTTGTACAGCCGAAAATGTTGCCAAGAAACATAACATAACGCGTGAAGAAGCCGATGAATTTGGTAAGTTGTCATTTGACAGGACATCGACCGCAATTGAAAATGGATTTTTTGAAAATGAAATAATTCCTATTAATTCGACTGTGTTGGAAGCGTACGGTTTAAAACCAAGAAAAGTGAAACTTCCGAGAAATGTACATGATTTTAAAACAGATGAAAATGTTCGTACTACAAGTATAGAGGCACTTGCAAAGCTTCCTCCTATCTTCGATAAAAACGGCGTTCAGACAGCCGGTAATTCAAGCGGTATTGTTGATGGGGCTGCTTCGGTTGTCGTTTCAAATAAAGAATACGTTTCAGCAAATAATTTGAATCCTTTGTCGAAAGTTGTAGCATCGTCTTCCTGCGGAATAGACCCAAAAGTAATGGGACTTGGTCCTGTAAAAGCAATAAATCTTCTGTTAGAAATTACCGGGTTAAATATTTCAGAGATTGGTCTGATTGAAATTAATGAAGCTTTCGCCGCTCAATTTATCGGTTGTGAAAGAGAATTAAATTTTGACAGAAATATTGCTAATGTAAATGGCGGAGCGATAGCTATTGGTCATCCTTTAGGCGCTACCGGGTTAAGACTTTCACTTACCATTTCAAGAGAAATGAATATCAGAAAAACAAAATATGGAATTGCTTCTGCTTGTATAGGCGGCGGACAAGGTACGGCAATTTTATTTGAAAATTTAAATATATAAAAGGGGCTATAAATAATGGAAGAAAAAAAAATATCTTCCTGGAAAATGACTGAATTACATGGCGAGTTTAAATTTACCGAAACCACTTTCCCATCCTTAAATGAAAATGAAGTTCTTGTTAAAGTAGCAGGCTGCGGCGTTTGTCATACCGACATCAGCTTTTGGCATTACGGAGTAAAAACAAAGCATTCACTGCCATTAACATTGGGACACGAAATAAGCGGAACTGTAATAGATGGTCAGGAATCATGGATGGGAAAAAACGTAATAATACCCGCTGTGCTTCCGTGCGGTAATTGTGAACTTTGTAAAAAAGGCAGAGGAAATATTTGTCAAAACCAGCTTATGCCAGGTAATGATTTTGACGGAGGTTTTGCATCTCATATAAAAGTTCCTTTCCAGCATATATGTGTTCTGCCGGATAGTATCCTTGAAAAGCATTCTCTTTCTAAATTAGCTATTATTGCTGACGCAGTTACAACACCTTACCAAGTTATAAAAAAATCAAAATTAGAAGCCGATGATTTTGCTATTATAATCGGAGTCGGTGGTGTGGGAATCTATTGTGCTTTACTCGCTAAAATTTTTGGAGCTAAAGTTTTAGCAATCGATATTAATAATAAAAAATTAATGACTGCAAAAGAAAACGGTATTGATGAAATCTTAAATATTAAAGACCTTGATATCAAAACCATCAAATCAAATGTAAGAGAAATTGCAAAATCACTTGGCGTTTCAAAATACAACTGGAAAATATTTGAAATGTCAGGTACAAAAGCCGGACAGGAACTAGGTTTTGCTCTTGTAAGTTTCGCTTCAACGTTATGTATTGTCAGTTTTACACTCGATAAATTAGAAGTAAGATTAAGCAATTTAATGGCTTTTGACGCAGAAGTTATTGGAACTTGGGGGTGCAAACCGGAGCTTTATCCGGAGGTTGTAGAGTTGATAAATAAAGGTAAATTAAACATTAATGCTTTTGTAGAAACTTTTCCGTTATCAAAAATTAATGAAGTTTTTAAAAACACTTTGGAACATAAATACGAAAAACGTTCTGTTCTTGTTCCGGATTGAATAGATTTATAAATCAATATTTTATTATTAAAAAATAGATGAAGAATTATGTTAAAAGATCACAATTTATTAAAAACTGAATACAAAGAAATCATTTTTGAAAAGAGACCATGTAAAGATAAAAACAATGAACCTGTTGATGGTCTCTATAACTGCTGGATAATTTTGAATAACCCGAAACAGTATAACTCTTATACAACCGAAGCAGTTAAAGAAATTATTTTAGCATTCAGAGAAGCATCTAATGACAGAAGTGTAGTTGCGGTTGTTTTTACTGCGGTTGGGGATAAAGCTTTCTGCACTGGTGGAAACACAAAAGAATATGCAGAATATTATGCAGGTAATCCCCAAGAATACAAACAATATATGCGACTTTTTAACGACATGGTTTCATCAATATTAATGTGCGATAAACCTGTTATTAACAGGGTAAACGGAATGAGGATAGGAGGCGGACAAGAAATAGGAATGGCTTGTGATTTTTCCATCGCACAGGATCTTGCAAGATTCGGACAGGCGGGCCCAAAACACGGCAGCGCACCTGACGGAGGATCAACAGATTTTCTTTCTTTATTTGTGGGAATAGAACAAGCTTTTTATTCGTGTACTGTTTGTGATCCTTGGTCAGCACACGAAGCAATGCGCTATGGATTATTAACCCAAATTGTTACTGTATTAAAAATTAATGGTGATTATATAAGTAATCCAATAGTTTATACTGATAAATGGGTTAACGAGAAAGGGGAGATAATTTACGGAACACCGAAACAAGGCGAAGAAAAAGAAGAAGGGAAAGAATTGCTAAAATCAGGGGAAATTGATTTGTCATTACTCGATAATACTGTTGAAAATCTTTGCACAAAACTTATGTATTTAATGCCTAACTGTTTGAGTAAAACTATTAACTCTATAAGAAAGAAAAAACTTGAGCATTGGGATAAAAATAAAGAAAGCAACAGAGAATGGCTCGCTCTAAATATGATGACTGAAGGTAAAGCCGGATTTAAAGCTTTCAACGAAGGACCTAAAGGTAACAGGGAAGTTGATTTTATAAAATTAAGAAGATTGCTTGCAGAGGGTCACCCCTGGAATGATGATTTATTAAATGAAATTTTACCGAGATAAAAAACCTTCGAGGTTTTGAAACGATTTATGAAAAAAATTAAATTATAAACACATGAAAATCAAAGTAAAATACACACACAATAATTCAGTTGCCCGAATCATTCTTGATGACGGCAAAGGAAATGTATTAGACAATATTATGATGATCGAACTTATACAAGTTCTAAATT
>JADFGB010000174.1 GCA_022567875.1 Bacteroidota bacterium
ACTCTATTCCTCCACAAAAACAGACAGATGGTATTGTTTAAATTGCTCTTGGTCTTGGCAAAACAGTTGTTGAAGGAGGCAATACAGTAAGATTTTGTCCTAAATATCCTACAGATTTAATACAATTTTATTCAATAAAGGACTCATTAATTAATAGTCAAAGAGATTTTTATGCTCTCCCTATGGATAAAATTCCTGAAGAAGAATATAGTAAAGTTGATGAAATATTAAAAAAATATAAAATTGACGAAGCAGAAAAAGATGGAACTTTAAACTTAATAGCCTCTACTTATTCAGCAGAAAATGATATGATTACTGATGGTCTTTCAAGAAGTGGTCCTCGTGTAATAACTTTTGCACCTATACTTAAATATGGATATTTCCCTTTATCCAATATAATGAAGCTTTTATTAGAACTCGGTTCATGGGGAATGGGCACACCGATTGAAATAGAGTTTGCAGTTGATATGTCCTCAAGCAAAAAAGAATTTGGATTACTACAAATGAGACCCTTTGTTCTTAACTATGATGAAGATGAACTTAATGTTGACGAATTTTCTAATGAAGATCTTATCTGTTATTCTGAACAAGTTATGGGTAATGGGTTAATAAATGATGTGTATGATATTGTATTGGTTGATTTTAATATATTTGAAAGAACTAATAGCCGAGAAGTTGCTGACGAAGTTACATATTTCAATTCAAAATTAGTTGCTGATAAAAGACCTTATTTACTTGTTGGGGTTGGAAGATGGGGTACAAAGGACCCATGGCTTGGAATACCTGTTACTTGGGAGCAAATTGCAGGAGCTCGAGCAATTATTGAATCAAGCTTTAAAGATATTTCCGTTGAACCTTCTCAGGGTTCTCATTTCTTTCATAACATCATTTCATTCTCAATTGCCTATTTAAGTATTGACCTTTACAAACAAAAAGGATTATTGGATTGGGGCTGGCTTCTTGAACAACCTGCAGAAGAAAAGAAAAATTATACAAGACTTCTTCACTATGAAAATCCAATAATTATTAAAATGAACGGAAAGAAAAATAAAGGGATTGTAATTAAACCCGGCATTTCTTACGATAATAATTAATTGTATAAATTTTAATTCTGTCCTTTATACGACATAATTAAGGTGTGGCTAAAATTATTTTACACCAGTATTTTTTTTAACAAATTTATTATTCGATATGAAAAATCAAAAAAAATTAAAATTCAATTTTACTTTATTACTTTTTACTTTACTTGCATCAAATTTTATAGTGGGGCAGAATAATTTAGAAGTTTTTAAAAAAGTTTCTTCAGATTGGAAAACTGATTTTAGAAAACACATTGTTGATTTTAGTGAACTTATGGGCGGGGGTCCACCGAGAGACGGTATAACGGCAGTTGATGATCCTCAATTTGTTTCTATTAAAGAAGCAAAAGACTGGCTTGGATTTGAAAACCCCGTTGTTTCTTTGGAAGTTGACGGAGTTGCAAAAGCATATCCTTTGGAAATTTTAATATGGCATGAAATTATTAACGACAGAATTGGTAAAACTCCTGTATCAATAAGCTTCTGCCCGCTATGTTATAGCACCAGTGTATTTAAAAGAATCGTTAATGGAGAAGAAACTACTTTTGGTACTTCAGGATTACTAAGGAATTCCAACCTTGTTATGTATGACAGATTAACTGAAAGCTTTTGGCAGGAATTTACAGGAGAAGCTATTATAGGAGAAATGACAGGAACAAAACTAAAAAATTTACCCTCTCAAATCATCTCTTTTAAGCAGTTTGAAAAGGCTTATCCAAACGGGATTGTACTATCAAGAGAAACCGGATTCAACATGTCTTACGGACAAAATCCTTATGTAGGTTATGATAATATCAATACAAAACCATTTTTATACAGAGGAGAAATAGATGAAAGATTACCACCAAACGAAAAAATTATTGCTGTTGAATTAGATGATTACTACAAAGCTTACCCATATTCAATAACAGAAAGAAAAAAAGTGATAAATGATGTTGTTAATGGAAAACCTGTTTTGATTTTACATGTAATCGGTGCAGTATCTGCTCTTGATTCTAGAAATATTAATAAATCGAGAAATGTGGGCTCTACAGGTGCATTCAGTAGAATTGTAAATGGCAAAATATTAACTTTTAAGTATAATAATTTAAAAGTAATAGATGATCAAACTAATTCCGTATGGAGTATTTCCGGAAAAGCTATTGAAGGAAAACTAAAGGGAACTCAACTTAAGCATATTTTACACGGAGATTATTTTTCTTTTGCTTGGTTTGTTTTTAGACCTGAAACAAAATTATATAAGGCAAATTGAGACTATCCGATAAAGTCAGCTATTTCATTCAATGGTTTTTTATGAATGTTGGGTACTTCCGCATTTTCCGAAGGATAACCCACTACTAAAAGTAGAAAAGGTCTTTCATATTCAGGACGATTTAAAATTTTATTTAAAAACCTCATCGGACTTGGTGTATGGGTAAGAGTTGCCAGTCCGGCATTATGAAGAGCAACAATTAAAAAACCCGTAGCTATTCCAACAGATTCCTGTGCATAATATTGTTTAACTTTTTCCCCGTTAGGAAGTACATCAATTTTTTTTGAAAATATTGCAATAAGACAGGGTGCTTCTTCTAAAAATGGTTTATGCTCATCTGTACCTAACAATTCAAGTGCTTTTAACCATTCATTAGATGCTCTTGAAGTATAAAATATATGCTCTTCTTTCTCGGCTTCAAATCTAATTTCTTTTTTAATAGATTTATTTGTAATAACAACAAATCTCCAGGGCTGCATATTGGCACCATTGGGCGCTGTGCCTGCAGCAAGTAGACAATTTTTAAGTACATCAATAGGAATTTTTTTATTTGAAAAATGTCTTATTGTTCTCCTTTTTTTAATTTTATCATAAAATTCTTTTGACCGTTTTAACATTTCTTCTTCTTTCAAATGTTCAAAATCAGTATATGGAATAAATTTTGGGTTAGACATAGTGTGTTATTAAATTTTATTTAACTGAAAATTTTTCTTTAAGTTTTTTCATACCCTCTTGATCTCCAATAATAGTAAGCCTATCCCCCCTTTTAATAATAGTGTTACCTTTAGGAATTATAATTTGGTCATCCCGCCTCAACCAGATTATTAAACATCCTTCCGGAATATTCAATTCACTTATTTGTTGTTCAATGATGTTTTCAGTATTACTATCCTTACCTATTTCCAAGAACATATATCTATCTTCGTTTAATATAGCTTCTTTTATTTCGTGATCATCTTGAGCTATATTCCAATCTACAATAAAGCTGTCCTGGTCAACTCTGCCGGCAATTTGCGCTAAAATTCTTAAATGTTGTGCAGGATCACTTTCCGGACTCACAAGAAAAAATACCGCCGTTACTATTTTATTTTCTTCTTTGAAATCAGTAAGTTGGTTTTTTAATTTTATATGCACACCTTGGATACATCTTACAAGTACCATTTCTGTTCTTTTAAACCATTTTAAACGAAGATGGGGTAGAGCTATTCCATGTGTTACCGGTGTGGCTCCTATTCTAGTCCCTTCCAAAAATAGTTCTGTGATCTCTTCCGCAGAATGATTTACAAACTTGCAAAACCATTGAGAGGCTATCTTAACAACTTCTTCAAATTCTGCCTTTTGTTTTAAATCAATCACGTGACTTCTAGCAACAATATGATCAAAAGGGTCTTCGGCTCGTAGACCTTTTTCTTTTAATATCCCCCTTAATTCAGTATCTAATCCTGTATATCGTGATTTACCGAGACGTTCAAAAATATGATAAATAGCACCGTTTCGGATAACTTTATCTTTAGCATAAAACCAGTACCAAAAAGTACCGAGAATAACAAAACTTAAGGTAAAGATAATAGGCAGCAAACCCATTAAAATTATTAATGCCAAAGATGCAAACATACCAAAACATTGTAAATATGGATAAAAAGGTGATCGAAAACCCGGATAATATAAGTCAATGTTAATTTCTTTCATT
>JADFGB010000175.1 GCA_022567875.1 Bacteroidota bacterium
TATTCACCCACATCTAAGGAATGATTATTTGCTGTAATTAATAAATCAAAACCGGCGTATTTTAAAGCTGATAAATATTCATCAGGCGAATTAAACAAAGGATGACCACTGTAATTTATGGAATCCCCTCCAAATACTGTTTCAAGGTTTCCAACTGTTAAATCTGCTTGACTCAAATAATCTTTAATATACCTGTATACCGGCTTAAAATTATAAGTTGAATCTCTTTGCATAGCATATTTGAATTGAGTAGAATGACACATCAAATCACCAACAAACGAAATTGTTGCCGTTATAGTTGAATCATCTAAAAAAAAATTAAATTCGTTTTTATTAGCTTTTACTGTAAAACTAAATACTAATATTAATACGTATGTAGTTGTTATTTTTTTCATTATAATTAAAAAAAGGCTGAATCATCAATGATAACTCAGCCTAAAATAGTACAGGTAAAACAAATAGATTTTTATTTATTTGCTTTTCTTTGAACTTTTAATTCCTGTATGCTTTTTCTTAATGTTTGAGCATCTTTTCTCATTTGGCTCAAGCCCTTTCTTAAACGAGTACCGGCTGCAGCTTGCCCTTTAGTATAGAATTTCTCGAAATCATTTTCCAGATTTCGAACAGCCTGTAAAAGATCTTCAAATTGTTGCATATTGTACCTCTCTATTTGGTTTGAAAAAAAATTATTTAGTGTTCTCTAATATTATTTCTGCAATATCTTTTACTTCAACTTCTTCGGACTTTTCAAAATGTTTAACACCGTCAGTAATCATCGTCATGCAAAAAGGACAAGCAGATGCAATAGTATCTGCACCGGTTTCTAAGGCTTCTTTTGTCCTTTCGATGTTTATTCTTCCGCCTTCTTCATCTTCAAGAAACATCCTTCCTCCTCCTGCACCACAGCATAATCCACGTGTTTTGCTTCTTTTCATTTCAATATAATTGATTTTTTCGACTTTTCCCAATGAATTTCGCGGAGAATCAAAAATATTATTATACCTGCCTAAATAGCAAGAGTCATGGTAGGTCACATCTATAGCTGTTTTATCACCATTATTATTCATTTCCAATTTACTTTCACTTAACATTTCATCTATAAATTCTGTGTGGTGAACTACCTCAAAGTTTCCTCCGAACTGCTTATATTCATTTTTTAGTGAATGAAAACAATGCGGACAAGCTGTAACTATTTTTTTAACATTATAATTATTCAACTTTTCAATGTTTTCCTTCATCATTGTTTGTGCAAGATATTCGTTGCCCAATCTTCTTGCAGTATCACCATTGCATTTTTCTTCAGTTCCTAAAATTCTAAAATCAATGTTACCCTTTTGCATCAATTTAGCAAATGCTTTTGTTACCTTTTGGTAACGTGCGTCATAGGACCCAGCACAACCCACCCCAAATAGAATTTCACCATTAGGATCTTGCGCCATAGTTTTTATGTTCATTCCTTCTGCCCAGTTTGCTCTATCAGCATGATTAAAAACCCAAGGTGTAAAATTTGTTTCAATGCTTTTAAATACATTATTTAAATTTGATGGAAATTTAGCTTCAGTTAGTACAAGGTCTCTTCTCATATCAACTATAGAATCAACGTGTTCAATCATAACGGGACACTCCTGTACACACGCCATACAAGTTGTACACTGCCATAGATTTAAATCAGGTATATAATCGTGAACCAGCGTTTTGTTCATCACTTCTTCATTTTCAATTCCGTTAGCAAGTAAAGGCGCTTTGTCTTTAGTCCTTTTTCTAATTTGAACTATTATTTCTCTTGGAGAAAGAGATTTACCCACAATTACAGCTGGACAAACAGTATCACATCTTCCACATTCAGTACAAGAATATCCGTCCAAAATTTGTTTCCAAGAAAGATGCTCAATATCAGCGACACCAAAAGTTTCAATATTTTCATCTTCTAAATCAATTGGTTTTAAAGTATTTCTAACAGGTTCTAAATTAGTAAAGAATGTATTTGGTATTGATGTTAAAACGTGCAAGTGTTTGGAATAAGGCAAAAAATTTAAAAATCCTAAAACTACTACTATATGCATCCACCAAAATACTTCGTAAACTGTATTGGCAGAACTTGTATTACTTGAATAAATAAACTTGCTTAAGTAATATGAAATTGGTCTCAACTCGTTAGGTTGAAGTATGAAATTATGCTGTGCAATTAGTGCAGTATTTTGTCCGAACATTGTAAGACAAACAAGAAATATTAATGTAAGAATAAATAATGCGTCAAGTTTACCTGCTTTTCCAATTTCTAATCTCGGTACTTTGATAATTACTCTTCTGTATAATGCTGCAAGTACAGAGAGCATAATAAGTATACCAAAAATATCTTCAATAAAAGTAACAAGGCTAAAGAAAATGCCTGTTGAATTGTAATTAAAAGGTGTATAAAATCCTTGGATAAGTGCTTCAACAACTGCAAATATAAATAGTATGAATCCCCAAAAAATAAGAGAATGCAGAATACCTGCTATTGGATATCTGAATAATTTTTTTTGACCTATTGCATAAATAAATACATTAAGTATTCTTTTTCCAATATTATCAAATCTATAATCGTCTTTTTTTGCTACAAGCATGTAGCGGATTAAATTTCTTGCACTATAAATAAAAAATCCAAATGCAAAAATAAATACAATTATAAAAACGATGTTTTTAATATCCATTATTTATCATTAATAAATTTTGAGTTATTTGGTGGTAATTTTTTATATTTATCAGAAGTACTTGCAAATAAAGATGCTGCAAGAAAAACTTTTATTACCATCCATACTGAAAAGATAGCTGCGCCTAATTTAAAACCTTCTAAGATACCGCCTCTAAAAAATAATCCTAGATATAACGAACCAAATAGTAGGATAAATATATTAGCTGCAAACATAGAAACTATTGTACTTAAATAGCTTTTGTTTTTTTCAATAAAATAACCTGCAAAAAATGCAGCTAAAGGATATGATAATAAATAACCCCCGGTTGGCCCAAATATTCTTGCTATTCCTATTAACCCGTCAGGCATTTGAGCAAAGACAGGTAAGCCTAGCACCCCCATCATTAAATAAAGTATTTGACTTAAAGCACCGTTCCTTGCACCAAGGAAAGCACCTGCAAGCAGAACCATAAAAGTTTGCATTGTAAAAGGTACCGGCTTAATCGGTACTGTAATCTGAGCTGCGAGAGCTGTTAATATAGAAAAAGATACTATCCAAAATAATTGTGTTGCAAAAGCAGCTGATAGATAACTTGTTAGTATGTTCTTATTAACATTTTCTATTGTTGACATTTTTATTCCTTAATTTAAATTACTTTTAAAAAATTCTGTTGTCTTATTAAGTACAGTGTCAAATTTATTATTACTCCCCTTAAATGGATGTTGAATATCAAAAGTGTGCCCTGTGTTTTCAATTGGATAAAATTCAGTAAATCTTTTATCGGCCCATTCAAACAATTTTTTCCCTTCATCAAAAGAAACCGCTAGATCCTGTTTTCCGTGTACAATTAACAATGGTTTGTTCAATCCTCTTACAGCTTTTTCAATATTTAATCTGTCATTACTATTTTGTTCAATATCTTCTAATAAAGAAACATTTAATTTCATTACTTGTTTAGTCCGTGTGTTTAGCACTTCAAAAACTCCCTTCTCTCTCCATTTTTCTTTTTGCCTTTCCGAATACCTATCCAGCTTTGAAACAGCTGACCAGGCTGCAACTGCATTTACAAATTTATTTTTGTTAGCCGTTAAAAGTGAAATTGCGCCGCCTCTACTGTGCCCGATTAATCCTATTTTTTGGTTCTTTACAATTATGTACATCCTAATTTCGTCCCAAAGCTCTTGAACATTCTTAATCACAAACAAGCCCGCAAAAACCTTGAGGATTTAAATGTGAAGGTTTGTTATTACCCTGAAGACCCTGAAGGAAATCCCCATCGTCGCCTCAACAAAAAGCAGAAGCTTCTAACAATCGTTCAAGACATAAGTTTAAATAAAAAAGGAACA
>JADFGB010000176.1 GCA_022567875.1 Bacteroidota bacterium
ATAAATGCAACAACCGGGGGGAAAAGTTACGATGATGTTTTTCGTTTGCTTTATAATAAATATTATAAAAAATTAAAACGCGGTTTTACCGAAAGCGAATATAAATCAGCAGTTGAAGAAGTTTCCGGAAAAAATATGGATGATATTTTTATCAATTATGTAAACGATACTAAACAAATTGATTATAACAAATATTTAAATTATGCCGGGCTTAAAATAATAGATGTAAATAAAAATTCTAAGGATAAAAATCTTGGTGTATCAAGCAAAATTCAAAACGGTAAACTGATAATAAGAAGAGTTACAAAGGGAACACCTGCATACAATGCAGGATTAAATGCAAAAGATGAAATAATAGCCGTTAATAATTACAGGGTTGATAAAAAATTGCTTGAAAAATTCATAAAAGAAAATCCTGCCGGGGCTAATTTAGACTTTCTACTGTCCCGTGACGGAAAACTTTTAAATATTAAAGTAGAATTACTGAACAATCCGTTGAAAAAATTTGTTATTGAAGAAGTTGACGAACAAACAGACAAACAAATTTTAGTCTATAATAAATGGCTGAGAATAAAGTAAAAGGTTAAAGTAAAATGGAAAAATTAAAAAGTGTTTTTATAATTTTAATAATTATCTTTATTGTTTCTGCTTGTAATACAAATTCTAAAGAAATAAAACAAAATAAAAATTTACAAAAAGCTACTTTTGCAGGAGGTTGCTTCTGGTGCATGGAACATCCTTTTGAAAAATTAGAAGGAGTAACCGAAGTGATTTCGGGTTATACGGGCGGTGACCTTAAAAATCCGTCATATCATCAAGTATCTTCGGGCATTACAAAACACATAGAATCAATTCAGGTCACTTATGACTCTAACATTATTAGTTATAAAAAACTTTTGGATGTTTTTTGGAGACAAATAAATCCAACAGATGACGGCGGACAGTTTGTTGACAGAGGATTTCAATATACAACTGCAATTTTTAACCATAATAAGAAACAAAAAGAAGACGCTGAAAAGTCAAAAGAAGATTTGAACAAATCCGGCAGATATAATTTGCCCATTGTAACTAAAATTTTACCTGCTAAAACTTTTTACAGGGCGGAAGAATATCATCAGGATTATTATAAAAAAAGTCCCTTAAATTATAAAAGATACCGTAATGGTTCAGGGCGTGATCAATATCTGAATAAAATTTGGGGAGATAAAAGAGAGAACAAAATAAAAGATAAAACAAAGACAGGATTTAAAATGCCTTCAAGAAAAGAACTTCAAAAAAAATTAACACCGCTCCAATATCAGGTAACTCAGAACGAAGCTACCGAACAACCGTTCAACAATGAATATTGGAATAACAAGAAAGAAGGAATTTATGTAGACATAGTTTCGGGAGAAGTATTGTTTAGCTCTACGGATAAATTTGCTTCCGGTACAGGATGGCCATCTTTTACAAAACCTATCAGTAAAAATAATATTGTTGAAAACAAAGATACCGATTTTGGTATGATTAGGATTGAACTTAAAAGTAAAATTGCCAGCTCTCATTTAGGCCACATTTTTGACGACGGACCTGCACCAAATAGATTAAGATACTGTATAAATTCAGCTGCACTAAAATTTATTCCAAAAGAAAATCTTAAAAAAGAAGGTTACGTTAAATACGCCTATTTGTTTGAGAAATAATAAGCAGCTACCATAAATTTTATAATTTAATTGACTTTCCTAAAGATTTACATAATTATTATAATTTAATTAATAATTTTTTTGTACTATCTATTATTAATAAATTATATGAATAATCTTAAACTAAAGATTGAAGAACTAGAAAAAATATCCAGACAACTCGAACCAACTGCTGAAGAACGAAAAAGAACAAGAGATAAAGTTGTTGATTACACCGAAAATTTCATCAATAATATTTATAACATTAATGCTTTTAATTTAACCGATAATACCGGCGAAGGCTTGTTGGATACTCCAATATCTGAAGAACCAATAGATATTGATAAAGCTATTGAACTGTTTAAAGATAATGTTGACTTTCCCAATTTAAACCCTGCTTCGGGCGGACATTTGGGCTACATTCCCGGTGGTGGAATTTATAACTCTGCTCTCGCTGATTATCTCGCCGATATAACTAACAGATATGCAGGCATATTTTATGCAGGTCCCGGTGCAGTAAGAATGGAAAATATGCTTATTCGCTGGATGGCGAAAATAGTGGGCTTCCCGCCGGAGACTGTCGGTAATTTAGCATCGGGCGGCAGTATTGCTAATCTTATTGCAATTGTAACGGCAAGAGATGCATTTCAATTAAAAGCAACTGAAATAAGTAAATCAGTTATATATCTTTCTCAGGAAGTTCATCACTGTATTGATAAAGCAATAAGAATAGCAGGGCTCGGTGAATGCGAACTTAAATTTATTGAATTGGATGATAATTACAGAATTAAAGCAGATGCAGTTAAAAAGGAAATTGAAAAAGATAAAAAAGATGGGAAACTTCCCTGGCTTATAATTGCTTCAGCCGGGACAACTGATTTTGGGGTAATAGATCCGCTTGAAGAATTATCCGAAATAGCAAAAGAAAATAATATGTGGTTTCACATTGACGGTGCTTACGGTGCATTCTTCGTCCTTTCAAAAACAGCAAAACCAAGATTAAAAGGAATTGAAAAAGCTGACTCCTTGGTATTGGATCCGCACAAAGGACTTTTTCTTCCCTATGGTCTTGGTGTAGTTTTAGTTAAAGATAAGAACAAACTAAATGCCGCTCACTACTATACTGCCAACTATCTCCAGGATGCAGTTGCAATAGAAGAAGAACCATCTCCTACGGATCTTTCTCCCGAGTTGTCAAAACATTTTAGGGGCTTAAGACTTTGGCTGCCTCTTATGCTGCATGGTGTTAAACCTTTCAGAGCCGGTTTGGAAGAAAAACTTCTTCTTACAAAATATTTTTATGAAGAAATAAAAAAGATAGACGGTTTTGATCTGGGCCCCGAACCTGAACTCTCAGTTGCTTCTTTCAGGTTTATACCTAAAACAGGTGATGCAAATAAATTTAACAAATTACTTCTTCACGAAATTCTAAAAGACGGAAGAGTTTTTCTTTCTTCAACAAATATCAACGACAAATTTATTATTAGAGTTGCGGTACTTTCTTTCAGAACACATATAGAAACAATTGATTTAATACTGCAGATTTTAAAAGAAAAAATTAAACTCCTTTTAAAAGATTGGGAATAGTTCGTTTTGATTATCATTGATTTGATATTTTAAGAATGTTAACTTACTTAAAATAAGGATGATGATAAGTAAATGAAGCAATTATATACGATTGTTTTAATATTGCTCATAGGTACTAATTTTCTTTTCAGCTACACAGATACCGACACAACAGCCAACGGATATTATTTGGAAGGGTTGAAGTTCGTAAAGTTAGGCGATTTAAATAAAGCAGAATATTTTTTAATAAAATCTCTTCGAGAAGAAAAAACCGCTCTCACTGAATTTGAACTCGCAAAAATTTATATATCCGAAAAAACAATTAGCGGTAGAGCAAAAGCAAGAAAGCTTCTGACCAATGCTTTATTTAGGGACCCAAATAATATTCAAATAAGACTACTTAAAGCAGCCCTGATGGAATCCTTCAGTGACGGAATGGCTTTTAATGAATATGAAAATATTTTAGAAATTGACAGCACAAACATCACCGCACTGTTTCAAATGGGAAGGTTCAAAGAAAAAGATTTTAACGATTACCACAAATCCGTTTTTCAAGATGATCCATTCAGTCCAATGCTTAGCTTGGAAGAATTTGCAATGGATGATTTTTACGAATCAGAAAATTATTTTTTAAAAATTTTAAAACTAGAGCCAGATAACCCACAGGCTCTTTTACATTTAAGCACATTGTACGAAGACTTGGGTGAACCTGAAAAAGGAATACCTTTTTTAGAAAGGTTGGTTAAAATTGAACCAAATGAATATTCTGCCCATATTTTTTTAGGACTCC
>JADFGB010000177.1 GCA_022567875.1 Bacteroidota bacterium
AGAGGATATTTCAAATCTTATTGATGAAATACCAATTCTTTCAATTGCGGGATTATTTGCGGAAGGCGAGTTTAATCTAACTAACGCTTCTGAACTCAGGCACAAAGAATCAGACAGAATTAAAGCTGTTGCATATAATCTTAGAAGATTAAAAATAGATGTTGACGAAAAACCCGACGGTTTTGTTTTTGATGATAACCTGAAAGTGAACACCGCAAATTTTGAAAGTTTCGGGGATCACAGAATTGCAATGTCTTTTGCAATTTTATCAATGTTAATGAAAGACGGCGGTAGTGTTGAAGGATTTGATTGTGTTAAAATTTCTAATCCTAATTTTGTGGAACAGGTTAAAGTTATTATGTAAAGACGTAGCATGCTACTTTTCTACAATATTTATAATTCAATTATCTGATGTTCAAACTTATCTATTTCTAATTCATCATAAATTTTATTTAAAATATCGCTGCCGTATTTATTTTCAAAATAAATAAAATTTAAAGATCTCTCCTGCAAATCAGAATTAGGGTATAAAGAAGAAGATATTTTATTTATTTGTCTTATTGATGTTTCGTGTTTTCTTTTTACGGCATTCTCGGCTTTACTTTTTAACTCTTCTAAGTACCTGAAAATTTTCTGCTGCGTTTTTGAACTTGCATCACCTAATGTTTTATCTAATTGAAATAGCTTTTCTTTCAATTTATCAAATGTTATCTCAAATTCATCTTTAACTTTTTTAAATAACTCATCTGTATTATCATTAGAAATAGAGGTAATTATTTTTTCTTCCAATTGATTATTTTTAACAAAAACATCCTTCAAATTTAAATTAAATTTATCAATAGATTTTTGTATTCCCTTTTCTAATAATGTTGCTGATGAGCGAGGGAAAATAATCGGTTCTTCAATATTGAATATATTATACATGGGAAGCAGCTGAGCAAAATATGCTATTTCACTTGGGCCCCCAACATAAAATGCTGTTGGTAAGATATAATCCTGGCAAATCGGTCTGAGCAAAACATTTGGGCTGAAGTTTTGAGGTTCGGTCTCGATCAAATCTATCAGCTCGTCAAGAGTAAATTTTACATGTTTTCCTTTTAACCGGAATCCTTCATCAGTAGGTTCAATTAAAAACCTTCCGCTGTCATCACTGTAAAAAAGATTAACCGGTTTTACTTTTATTTGTGCCTGATAAAGTTCTTCGAGGGTTGCGCTTACTTTTATTATTTGCTCTGTGTGAGTTCTAAAATCAGAGATCTCTTTTTTAAATATCGGTTTTAATATTTCCTTTATCTTTGAGTCTTGGGGATCTAAAACTAATAATCCGTATTTATCAAAAAGAGAATAAAGGATTTGTTTAAAAGCATCTTTAAATGAATTACCGGGTTTATAAAAATCTTTTAACCTGTTAAGTATGTCCTTAGTAAATTCAGTTGTCCGAATTGTTCTTTCTATTTCTTCAAAAAATAAATTTATGTCTTCGGTAAAATTTATTTTTCCTACACTTATTCTGTCGTCGTCATTTGATATTTTTTCACCGTAATCAATTACTTGAAATTTATTTTCTAAATTTAATATTCCAATAGAACTAACTTCATTAAAATCGTGGTCATCACCTTCAAGCCAAAATACAGGGACAAAATTAAAGTCACTGTATCTTTCCGATAAATATTCACATAATTTTATAGTCGTTAGAGTTTTATAAATTGTATAAAGCGGTCCGCCCAAAATACCTAACTGCTGTCCTGTTACAACAGCTAAAGTTTTATTTGATTTTAATTTTTCTATATTATTATGTGTTTTATCGGAAGGACTAAAATGTAAATATTGCTCTGAAATTATTTCGGAAAGATTAAATTGTCTTGAAGAAAAACTTTCTGCAACTTTCTTAAAATGGGGTAGATATTTGTCTTTATTTCTAAAATTTATTTTATAAAATCGATTTACTTTTTCAAAATTGTAAACATAATCAAGAAATATTTTTGCATAACCTGGAATTTCTTTATAATTTAAGTGCATTCAAGCTCCATTAATTTAAAATTTATATATTAAAGTTAAAAAAAATGTTAAAGTAGACAACATTGGAAATAATAAAAGAAAATAAAAAAACTAATTTAAGAGATACCTTATTGCAATTTGCAATAAATAATAAAGCTCTGCTAATAACTTTAAAGTTTATTATAGCAGCAGGATTAATTTGGTATCTAATTTACAAATTAGATTACAATGAAATAATTTTATCGTTGAAAAATGCTAATTATTATTTGATTGGTCTTGTAATGGGATTGATGGCGATTAATATATATCTTCAATATAGGCGATGGGAGTTGACTTCAAAACTTTTACTTAATCAATCAAATAAAAGAAAAATATTTCAGTCTTTTATATTTGGAATATCTGCAGGTGCATTCACACCTGCAAGATTGGGTGAGTATTTAGGCCGAGCAATGGTATATAAAGATAAGCCATTGCTTCATTCATTCGGTGCAACATTTTTGGATAAATTTTTTCTTCTTATTGTTGTTGTATTTTCTGGTTCAATCGGGAGTGTCTTATTTTTAAGTATCAATTATCATATTTCTAATATTATTATTGTACCTCTTTTTATTGTTTTATTTTTACTCCTTATTTTCTTAATAATTGTTCTAAAAAATCCGCGTTATTGGTTTGATAATATTAGCGTGAGATTTAAAAAATATAAAAATGTAAATACCGGTATTGAAAGGATAAACTCACTAAACTTCAACATAACAAAATATGCTAATGAAATGCTTGTAATTTCTATTCTTCATTTTATAACAATCCTATTACAGTTTGCTTTGTTAGTCTCAGCATTTTCATTTAAGTATAATTTTTTAGGCTACATTTGGGCAGGTTCACTAATGTTGTTTGTAAAATCCGTAATTCCATCAATATCATTTGGTGATCTCGGTGTGAGAGAAGCAGCTGCTGTCTTTTTCTTACTTCCTTTTGGGATTACGAATGTTGCAGCATTTAATGCATCTATATTCTTATTCTTAATCAATATTTTGTTACCTGCAATTTTAGGACTTTTCTTTTTAATAAAGAGAAACAATGTTTGATTACATCTTTCTTTTAAGCATATCAATTATTGTTATTTACTACTTTTATTTTTTGCTTTCAATATATAAAGGCTTAAATAATTTACCTTTATGGGAAAGCAATAATTTGCCAAATGAATTTGTGACAGTAATAATTCCTTTCAGAAATGAATCTGATAATATCATTCAAAGTTTAAGAAGTATTGAAAAACAAAATTTTCCAACTGATAAATATGAAGTAATTTATGTTAATGATTCATCAACAGATGATTCAGAAGAAAAACTTAAATCTCAAATAAATTCCAAAAATATCCACGTTATTTCTGTACCTGATAATATTGTAAAAAAAGCACATAAAAAAAGAGCGATTAAATACGGTATTAAAAATGCGAAGGGAGAAATTATTGTAACTACAGATGCTGACTGCACACATAAAAATAATTGGCTCACAACTTTGTTAAGTGGGTTTGATAAAAATACAGGTTTTATTTCTGGTCCTGTTGAGTTTATTGAAGAAAAAAGTTTTTTTAATCAATTACAGAGGCTTGAGTTTGCAAGTCTTATTATTACTGGAGCAGGGTTAATAGGAGCAAACAAACCAATGATTTGCAACGGTGCTAACCTTGCTTACAGAAAATCTGTTTTTACTGAAGTCGGGGGTTTTGAAGGACAAATGGAATTATCTTCCGGCGATGATGAAATATTAATGCAAAGAATTTGGAAAATGACAGATTATAAAATAAAATTTTGTATTAATAAAAATGCTTTTACTTTTACACAGGCAAATAAAAATTTAGAACAATTTTATAATCAAAGAAAAAGATGGGCAAGTAAAGGACTGTTTTACGAATTAAAAAGCACATTATCTTCCGTAATTTTTATTTTATTGTTCTATCTTTGTTTGTTAATGTTGTTAATTCTTTCATTTATAAAAACTTCTTTTTATTTTCCA
>JADFGB010000178.1 GCA_022567875.1 Bacteroidota bacterium
GAATCATTCATAATTTTGTTATCTTTCGTTTCTTCTAGGCCATTATATGGCCATTTGGTTAATTTTCTGGGCCAGAAGAATCTTGTTCATCCTTACTTTTTTACAAGATGAAGGTGTGTATTAGAAAGAAATAAGTCTGTAAAAGCTTGAGGGTTGTTCTCTGCGAGGGTCATACACATTTGTTTCCAATTGATATCTTTGCTTAAAATATCTATTACCAGTTCAAGAGATTTCTCTCGTGTGGGTTCATCTGATTCTTCATCAAAATCTTCTTTTTCTGGTGGTGGGGAGTTTGGTTTTTCATCGGGCATTTTATTGGGAGTTTCCTTAATTGGTATGAGATGTGAGGGATAAACGTGAGTAAAACCTTTAATTTCTTTATTTTCAAATTCAACAAACAGATAACCATCCAAAATATTTTGCCGATTGTTTCGAAGAAAAGCTATTGGTTCTAATGTAATCTTTCTGTTCATTTTTTCTCTGCAATTGAATTAACCATTTGATTGAAAAAAGTTGATTTAGTGCTTTCAAAGTCTATATGCACTAACATCGCGATTACGAGAAGTCGCGAGTGAAACGAACGATTTGGGTGGAGACTGCAAGGCGACCGACCGAAGGAACTGTTTTCAAAACCACGTTCATTTACAGACTCATTAAAAATTTAAAATAAAATTCTCCGATAATACCACCCAAATACCATAATGGTGCATATTCTAAACAAATCAATCCTTTTAAGTTAGATTTGTATTTTTTGCCAAATATTTTTAATGAATAATTTTCATAATTCCATGGGGATACTCCGACTGCTTTTTTTATTAAATATCCTGAAATGAATTCTAATAAATAAAATCCTAGAAACAACTTACAGTATCTTTAAACAGGATAGATTATCTATTTGGTTACCAAATGAAAAAGGTTTTTATCTAGCAGGTTATAAAGGAAAATCTGAAAACCCTGAAGGTTTGGATTTCTTATCAAGCATTGAATTTTCAAAGTATTTAAAATTTATGAAGGAAAATCATTTATTAATTTCCAACAATGTTATCAAGGACAAAAGATTACTGGAATTGAAAGAATATTTTGCAGTTACAGGAACGAAATCGATGCTTGATGCATCAGCAGTCATAGAAAAAAAATTGGTGGTAATTATTTGTTTCGAACGCCTTTCTATAAAAGAGTGGTCAACAGAAGAGATTGCTTACATGCGTGGTTTATCCGATCAGTTTATTCAGATTTTCCTTCGTTTGGAAGAATCTAAATCACAATATAAATTAAAAGATAGTGAACAAAAATTAAATAGATTCTTTGATTTTGCTCCAATTGGTATTGCTATTAATCAGATGGATGGAACATTTTCTAAAGTAAATGCCGAATTTTCCAGGATTACCGGATATACTTCTGAAGAATTAAATAAGCTCTCGTATTGGGATTTAACACCAAAAGAATATACTAAAGCGGAAGAAGTTCAAATAAAAAATATTGGTGAAACAAAAGCTTACGGTCCTTATGAAAAAGAATATATTAGGAAGAATGGTAAAAGAATTCCAGTATTGCTTAGGGGAATAATAATACAAAGTGGTGGTGAAGATTTTATCTGGTCAGTAGTTGAAGATATCACGGAAATCAAAAAATATAGAAATAATCTTGAAACGATTGTTCAAGAGAGAACTGAAGAACTTAATATTGCATTGGAAGATGCAGAAAATGCCCGTGATAATATTGATGCAATACTCAAATCGATAGCGGACGGATTAATAGTTACAGATATACAAAATCGGGTAGTTCTGATGAATCGTGTTGCTGAAGATTTACTTAAAATTAAGCTTAGCGAAGTTATCAACCGATCGATTTACTATGCAATTAAAGATAAAACTTTAAGGAATCTTATTAAAAATACATTTGATAAAATTGATACCGAGTCCCAATTCGATTTTAAATTAGCCGGAAAAGATCTTAATCAATCCAAAATACTACGTGTAAGAGCTTCAATTATAAAAGACAAGAAAGGAAATAACAACGGAATAATTATCATAATTCAAGACATAAGCCAGGAACGGGAAATTGACAAAATGAAAACTGAATTTATTTCAACTGCTGCTCACGAACTGCGAACTCCGTTAACTTCCATACAGGGTTTTTCCGAAATATTGCTTACAAGGGATGATATCAGCGATCAGGAAAAAAAGAAGTTTTTAGGTCATATAAATAATCAGGCAACAAACCTGGCACAGATTATCAATGATTTGCTTGATATTTCACGAATAGAATCGGGTAGTGGTTATATTTTAGAAAAAGAACCCTGCCTTATCGGTGAAGCAATAAAAAGTGTTGTTGAACCTATCATCACTCAAACTAAAATACACAAATTTGAAGTTGTTGTTCACAAAAAGCCTGTTGAAATTATAGTTGATAAAGAAAAAATGGCACAGGTCCTTGAAAATTTAATCAGTAATGCTGTAAAATATTCTCCTGATGGTGGGAAAATTCAAATTAAAGGAGAAATAATAAAAGAGAATTATCAGGTTTCCATTCAGGACGAAGGTGTTGGTATGACCCGGGAACAAGTTGAAAAAATATTTGATAAGTTTTATCGAGCTGATACAACCAATACAGCGATCGAGGGTACCGGTTTGGGAATGAGCATTGTTAAAAATATTGTAGAAGCACACGACGGAAAGGTTTGGGTGGAAAGTGAAATAGGAAAAGGAACGAAGGTTACTTTTATTATTCCGCTTGATCAAAATGTTGAACAATTAATGTAAATGATATTTTAAAAAATAATTATTGGAAATAAAATTATGAAAAAAATTCTTATTGTAGATGATCAGGATGAAGTCAGGGAACTGGTAGAAGTTACCTTGCGTATTGGTGATTTTAAAATTCTTCAGGCAGAAAACGGCCCAAAAGCACTGGAAATTGCTCGTGCTGAAAAACCGGAATTAATCTTGCTTGATGTAATGATGCCTGGAGGCAGCATAGATGGTTTTGAAGTTTGTGAGCAGCTTAAAAAAGATCCTGAAACTGAAGGAATAATCATTATTATGTTAACGGCTAAAGGACAGGATATAGATAAACAACGCGGTCGAGAAGTTGGCGCTGACGATTATTTTACAAAGCCCTTTAGCCCTCTGGAGTTGATGGATAAGGTTGAAGAAGTTTTAGGCTAATAAATTATATACATTCGTTGTTAATTAAGCATTACGGTTCCCGCCTTTGCAGCCACGCCGTTATGTGCTTGATTATTTTTTCCACTCTTCGAATTATCTCTGAAAAATATTTCTAGTTATAATTATTTGAAGATTTAATTATTTTCTTAATAAGATATTTGTTTTATTAGTATATGTAATTTACAATTACATGTATTTTTCTAATTGTTAAAATTAAATATATAATCTTAAAATAAAGTGTTGTATAAATGAAGAAAGTTGCAATTGTTGGCGCCGGCTTAATGACCCAACCGCTCGTTGATTATTTTATTGATAACTGCGGATATCAAGTAATAGTTTTAAATAGAACTCTGGAAAAAGCCGAAAAAGTTGTTGAGGGAAAAACTGCGGGCAGGGCTGTTGAATGGCCAAATAATGATCCTGATGTTATTGATGATGTAATCAGTGAAGTTGATATTGTGATTAGTATGGTTCCCAAGCCAATTCATATTCATGTTGCCAAATCCTGTTTGCGAAACGGCAAGAATATGTTGACTACTGCTTACGAAATTCCTGAATTGTTAGCTTTAAAAGACGAGGTTGAAGAAAAAGGATTATTATTCCTAAATGAATTGGGTGAAGTACCCGGTATGGATCATTTTGGCACTCAAATGGTTTTGGAGCATGGCAGACCCGATGGCTGCCAGAAATTTCTCGCTCGCCGCTGTACATCTATATACCACTTTGGATTCCTAGCATTGTTTTCGGTTTGACCTTCTTGTCCGGTCGTCCGCTCCACTTCCACCGCCGCCGCAAACGCAAGAAGCTAGGACTCTGCCTGAAATACGG
>JADFGB010000179.1 GCA_022567875.1 Bacteroidota bacterium
GATATAACAAACCGCTGGTTAAATTTACTAAGGACGCAATTGAATTATTGCAAACACAAAAATGGAGCGGTAATATACGTGAATTACGTAATGTAATTGAAAGGATAATAATAATAATAGATAAGCAGCTTGTTGATAAAAATGATCTTCATTTTTTATTCCCTGAAGTTACTTCATCTGTTGATGATTTAATGTTGAGAAGTAATACATTCCAAGATTTTAAAGAAAAGACAGAGAGAGCTTTTATTTTAAAACAACTAAACAATAATAACTGGAATATTAGCAAAACGGCAAAACAACTTGATATTCAAAGAAGCCATCTCTATAACAAAATAAAGAAATATGGAATTGAAAAAGGAGACGGTAATGGATGACACAATTTTTTCAAAAATTATAAGAAAAGAGATACCTGCAGATATAGTATTTGAGTCGGAGAATATATTGGCATTTAAAGACATTAACCCACAAGCCCCAATTCATATTTTAATTATTCCAAAAATTGAAATACCGAGAGTAACCGATTTAGATATGAAAGAACACGGTAATTTAATCACAGAAATATTTGATGTTGCAAACAAGCTGGCTAAAAAATTTCAAATATCAGAAGATGGATTCAGACTTGTGTTTAATTGCGGAAGTAACGGTGGACAGGAGGTTGAACACTTACATCTTCACCTACTAGGCGGCAGGCAAATGAAATGGCCTCCGGGTTAATTAAGTAAAAAAAATAAAGTTAGAATTTAGAAACTATAATTTAGAAGTTAGTAGTTGAAAATATTATTCTATAATTAGATAACAAAATATTTGTTATCTAATTAAGCGTGATGAATAAATATCTTTTCTAAAGTAGATATCATCTTTTCACGAAAGATGGGTTTTGAAATAAAATCTTCAAATCCTGTTGCAATAAATTTTTCTCTATCACCAGGTAATACATAAGCAGTTACAGCAATAATAGGTGTGTTTTCATAACCCGGCATTTTTTTTATTATCTTTAACGCGTCCAATCCATTATATTCACCTTGAAGATTTATATCCATAATTATAAAATCAAAATTTTCTGAATCCAATAAAGGCAAAGCTTCTTCGAAACTAACTGCATATTTAATATCTTTTAGTCCCTTTAATTGAACTTTAAACAATATTTGTGAGTCCACCTGGTCTTCTATATAAAGACATTTAAGTTCAGATAAGTTAAAGTCTATTACTGGAGTAGTTGCGACCTCCTCAGTTATGGGTGGTTCATCTTCTATTGTATCTATTTGGAATGATTCTTCAATTGTAATTGGTGATGATTTATCCTCTGCTAAAATAACCTGTTCATTTATTTTTTTTGTAGTTTTATCTTCAACCATTTCACTAGGTTTTAAACCTTTTTCGATTTTTTGTCCTATATTAAATTTTAGAGGAAATACGAAACCGCAATTCTTGTTGTCAGTTTCATCCATATGGAATTTACCCTTTAATAAATTTAATAAAGCTTTAGTAAAACGAATTGTCAACATAGATAATCCAAATACATCGGAAGTAACTTTTTCTTCTTTAGTAAAAAGGCCAGCAATTTTCTTATAAAGTTCTTCGGACAAAGAAGCATAACTATCTTTTATTGATATTAAGAAACTATCATCGCCAAATGAAACAGCAGAAAAATATAACTTATCTCCGGTATTTAATTTTGAAATTATTTTGAATAACAATAATGTAAGAATTTGAAATCTTTGCAAATCTGTTTCAAAATTTAATGAAGATGATATTTTCCCGTATGCAAATTCTTTTTTTTCAGTATCTTTAATTTCATTATTCTTTTTCTGTAAATTATCAATAATTTCCGGTATACCTACATTTGTTATATTAAGTTGAACATCATCATTCATAATATTAGAGTAATCAATAACAGAATTCATTGTATCCAATAATCTTTCTCTGTTTTGATCAATAATTTTTGTCGTTTCTTTTTGTTCAGGTGTTAAATCTTTAATATTATCTGTAAGGTCTTGTATGAATCCTAATATTACATTAATAGGTGTTAAGATTTCATGAAAAAGACTTGAGAAGAATAATGAATCCATTTGATTATCATTAGCTAAAGATTCAGAAGTTTTATCTACAACTATTTGTGTAACAGTATTTTTATCAATAATACCAATAATAGTAAATGTATCAATATTGCCTTCAAAGTCAAAAATTGGTGTGGCTGTTAGTTCTGCTTGAACTGGTTCCCTTCCATTTTTTCTAAACTTTGCTTTTAGTTTAACAGCATCCAGTTTTTTAGATTTAAATATAGTCGTATTAATGTTACTTCTGTCTTCATCAATAAAGAGTGATACAAAAGATTCACCTACTATTTTTTTATCTGTGGTGTTTAACAATTTTAAAGCTTTATCATTTGCAAATTTTATAAATCCTGAATGGTCTGTTGTGAATAGTAAATCTGTTGTATTATCAAATACTGCTTTATACTCTTGTTTTTCCATTTCAAGAGTTAAATTTTTTGTAACATCTTTTATAATATTAAAGTGTGCTTCTTTGCCTTGATACGTAAAAGTAATCTTACTTATTTCAACAAAAATAATTGATCCGTCTTTTTTCCTATGTCTGTATGGTCCTCTAAATTGTGTACTTCTTAATTGCTTATCCGAAGATGATTCCAACAAGGTTTGTATATCTTCAGGAGTATAAAGGTCTGTTAAATCCATTTGCAGGAATTCATCTTTCCTGAATCCATATAAGTCTATTGCAGCTTCATTTACTTCAAGAAATTTAAGATTATCTTTATCATAAATAAATATAGGTTCAGGATTATTTTGTATTAAAATATCAAACATTTTTCCTTTTCTTTTTAATAAGTTTTCAAAATCATCCGTATTAGATAATGGACTTGCTTCAAAAATAAATCCATTAACTTTTGTTTTTTCAAACTTTAATTTATGTAAAACTACTTCAAATGATTTTGTTTTTTCTTTGTCATCTTTTTTATTTACAGTTAAGCTGTACTTTTCACTCTCTAAAGTAGATTCAAGAAAAGAATTAACTTTATCTGTAATTTCAGATGGAAATATTTCACTAAACTGTAATTTTTTTCTATCTTTTAATTTCCTCAAAAATAATTTACGAAAATGTTCACTTTTTTGCTTAAGAAAACCGCTATTATCAAATAGCGCAATTGGTCTTGGATATTCATCTAATAATTTCGGATTTAAATTAAAAAAATCATCTCCTATTTTCTTTTTTTCCTTCTCTTTAATTTTTTGAGTTACACATATTATTGCAATAACATTATTATCCGCATCGTTAAGGGGAACCTGTATTGTTTGATAATTTTGGGCCTGCAATAATGACTTTACTGGAGTCCCTTCTATTATTACACAATTTAATGAATCATTTATATAATCATCAATAGATTTGTAAAAATTTATAAGGTGAGCAGGTACAAAATCGTTAAACTTCTGCCCTTCTAAAATAGTAGAGTTTACTCCAAGTTTTTCTGAAAATTTTTTATTTACTAAATTAAAATTACCTGAATTATCTTTAATCCAAAACAGTTCACTCAGCTTGTCTACATCTTTTCTTAATTTCTCCTTACCTATAAAAGTAAAAGGATACAATGATTTTATTTCATCAATAATTTTTAAAATCTGTTTGTTGCTAATCAAGCTTTTATAATCTTCGTTTTTAACATCAATACCTGTAATTCCCTGAGATTTTATTGAGAGTTCTACAGATTTAAATGAACAAAATATTAAGAATTCGCCTTTTTCAGTATAGGAAGTTAGTGTTACTTTTGATTTTATTTTCTTTTTCTTTGCTGCCATGGAAGAATAGGAAAAGGAGCGTTTTTAAATTGTTCTACTCTGTTAATTTCAGTCAATAACATAACGACTAGTTCGTTTTGATTATTATTGTAGATGAGTCAACACATCCAAATAATATTTCATTAGCAGATTACGTTGTTATACAAAAACCAAAAGAAGGATTGTGTGGAGCCT
>JADFGB010000180.1 GCA_022567875.1 Bacteroidota bacterium
TTAAGAAATGGTCAACCAATGAAAGATTAAGTAAGGAACGAGAGGTAACGGGTTTTTATATAACAGGACATCCTCTTACAAATTATTTGTTGGAATATAACTCTTTCACTACTATTAAACTTGGTTCGGCATTGAACCATCAAAACGATGAAATGGTAAGGGCTTGCGGTGTTATTACATCAATTAAAAGAAAAATTGATAAGGCAAACAGAACAATGGCTTTCTTTACTCTTGATGATTTCTCAGGATCCTGTGAATGTTTAACATTTGCTAAAAATTATGAAAAATTCGGTAAATTAATTGAAGAAGAAAATTGTGTAATAATTGTAGGAAGACCAGAAAGCAGCGGAGATACTATTAAACTGCATATTGAGGAAATAATTCCCATTGAACAGGTGAAAGAAAAATTTACAAAAAGCATAAAAATTAATTTTGACGAAGATAAATTTGGAGAGAAGGAATTAAATTCGTTAAAAGAAATACTAAATAAGAACAAAGGAAATATTCCAATATATCTTCATTTAAAAAATAATGGTTCAAAAGGCAGGTTGTTCTTTCTAAATGAGTATAAAGCTAATCCTTCAAATGAATTTATTAACACCCTAACTGAAATGTTTGGAGAAGGGGCAATTCAATTATGTCAATAAATTTATGTTTAGTAACTGTAAAAACTCTTACAGATATTCGTTCTTTATCAATTAATGTTGAATAACAATTTGCTATTTCGTATTTTTTGCACTTAAAAATTAATTTAATCGGTAATCTACGTGAGTAATGATAATAACAAATATTGGGCATTGATCTTAGGGGCATCCTCAGGGTTTGGCGGTGCTACCGCTTTACAATTAGCTAAAGACGGTTATAATATTATTGGTGTTCATTTAGATCGCCAAGCTACAATGCATAATGTAAAAAAAATAACTGATAGTATTGAGGGATATGGCGTTAAGCAAAAATTTTATAATATGAATGCTGCCGATGTTTTAAGGCGTACTGAAGTTATAAACGAATTGATTTCACTTTTAAATGGTAAACCATTAATAAAAGTAATTATGCATTCATTAGCTTTTGGAAGCTTAAAGAATTTTATATATCCAAACCGCGAAAAAGGTATGACCAAAGTACAATTAGAAATGACAATTGATGTGATGGCAAATTCTCTTGTATATTGGACCCAAGATATATTTACAAATAATTTATTAGCGGAAAAGGCAAGAATTTTTGGAATGACCAGTTCAGGTGCTCGTACTGTTATTCGGACTTATGGTGCTGTGTCTGCAGCAAAGGTAGCATTAGAATCACACATTCGTCAACTTGCAGATGAGTTGGGTTTTATGGGAGTTTCGGTAAACGCAATAATGGCGGGTGTTACCGATACACCTGCTCTAAGAAAAATTCCCGGAAACGAAAATATGATGGATATTGCCAGAAGAAAAAATCCAAGAAAAAGATTAACAAAACCTGAGGATGTATCCAAAGTAATTTCACTTTTTTGCAAAGATGGAGGTGAGTGGATCTCTGGTGGAGTTATAAATGTAGATGGCGGTGAAGCTGTTGTAAGTTTTACTGGACAAAAGTAATTTAAGATTTATATTTAAGTATTATATTTTAAAGGAACAAAATGAAACCATTAGAAATAACAGATGAAAATTTTGAATCGGAAGTTTTAAATTCTGATTTACCGGTACTAATAGATTTTTGGGCTGCTTGGTGTGGACCCTGCAGAATGATTGCACCTTTGGTTGAGGAATTAGCCGGAGAATATGAAGGGAAAGTTAAAATAGGTAAATTGGATGTTGATAATAATCAACAGACAGCAATTAAATACGGGGTGAGGAGTATTCCCACTTTACTTGTATTTAAAAACGGTGAAGTAAAAGATACAATCATTGGAGCTGTACCAAAATCACAAATTTCACAAAAATTGGATGCAGTGGCTTAGCAATCTAAATTGATTTTTTTTAGTATTAAATTAAGGCTTGCTAAATGCAAGCCTTCTTATTTTTCTACCAATATTGTATAATTATATTTAAAAGCTATGAAAAAAATATTAATATCAGATTCTATTGATCTAAAGTGTAAAGAAATTTTGGAAGATGCAGGAATTGAAGTTACTTATTTACCTGAAATATTACCTGGGGAAATTAAAAAAAATATTGGAGGGTTTAACGGTCTTATTGTTCGAAGCAGAACACAGGCAAATGATTCCCTTTTAGAATCTGCAATCAATTTGAATATAATTGGACGTGCCGGAACAGGATGTGATAATATTGACATAACTACTGCAACGCGTAAAGGTATACTGGTTATGAATACCCCGGGGGGAAATACTATTTCAGCAGCTGAACATACATTGGCTTTAATGTTATCCTTGTGCAGAAATGTACCACAAGCGAATGCTTCTATGCTTGCTGGAAAGTGGGAAAGAGGAAAATTTAAGGGAACGGAACTAAGTGATAAAACTTTGGGAATAATTGGATTAGGAAAAATAGGTAAAGAAGTAGCCCTTCGTGCAATTCCTTTTGGAATGAAAGTAATATGTTATGATCCGCTGATGTCTGAAGAATCAGCGTCTAAATTAGATGTTGAATTAGTAAGCCTTGATGAATTATATAAACATTCTGACATCATCACAATTCATGTGCCATTAACCAAAGAAACTAATAACATAATTTCAGAAGAAACTTTAAATAAATGTAAAAAGGGAGTTAAAATTATAAATTGTGCAAGAGGTGGTTTAATTGACGAAGCTGCTTTATTAAAATATATAGAAAACGGACATGTTTCAGGTGCAGCTATTGATGTTTATAAAACAGAACCCCCAAATTTTGAAAACCCATTATTTAAACATCCAAATGTAATTACAACACCCCATCTTGGGGCATCAACAAAAGAAGCACAACAAAAAGTTGCTGTGCAAATTGCGAATCAAATTGCTGATTATTTCAATGGTAAAGAAATTAAAGGTGCAGTAAACGGAATAGGAATTGAAGCCATAAATAACAAAGACATTTTACCGTTTGTTACATTAAGTGAAAAAATTGGTAAGATTTATTCACAACTTAGTAAAAACAGATTAAAACAGATTGACATTAATTATTGTGGTGAAACATTACACAAATATTCCCAATTTTTGTCTATTTGTGTTTTAAAAGGATTTTTAAATGATAAACTTGAAGAAAATGTAAATTTAATTAATGCACCTTTTTTAGCAAAAGAAAACGGAATAATTATAAACGAGATAAAATCCAGTTCTGATATTGATTATAAAAATTTGTTAAGTATAACCTTCCATTCAAAAGGTGAGTTGAGAAAATTTGACGGAACAGTTTTTGGTAAAAAAGAAATTAGAATAGTAGGGGTGAATAATTACAGAATTGAAGTTAATCCTGAAGGTTATTTATTATTCTATACAAATGAAGACAAACCCGGGATGCTTGCAATTGTTAGTAAATTATTAGCAGAAAATAATATAAACATTGGGGGATTATCATTAGGGAGAAGGGACAAAGGAGATGAAGCTTTTACTGTTATTAATATTGATAATAATGTTGACAAGAATATTTTGGAAAAAATTAAATCATATAAAGGTATTTCAAATGTTGGGTTTATCAAACTTTGAGTAATATTTTTTTGTAGACAATTACCTCTATTAATTATATTTTAATATCTCACAGTTTAACTAATTTAGTTTAAATTATAAAAAGGAATTTATTTCAATTATTTATTGTTTTGAAAATAAGAGAAAGAAAGGAAGAGAAAAAATCTTCAATAAATTAATCTTAGATAAAGAGAATTATGAAAAAAATATTCTACATTTTTATTTTATTGTTTTTACCAATTTTTGTTGTTTTACCACAGTCACAATTTAATTTTAATGTTGACTTTGCAAGTTTCAAGTACGATTCCTTATCAAATTATGTTGAATTTTATTATTCATTCCCAGGCAATCAACTTGTAAGTGTTGAAAAAGACGGTAAAAAT
>JADFGB010000181.1 GCA_022567875.1 Bacteroidota bacterium
GTGATTTATTATTTGATAAAAGAATGCTAAAATATTTCACTCTTGCTGAATTATTTCATATTCCTTATATATTAATTTCCGGAATTACCGGTATTTTCGGCAACTATGTGTGGAAAGAAAGAAAGCTATCACGCTGAATAAATTAGACAAATAAATTCTTTAACTGTCTAAAAAAGTATACAGATTTTTAAACAAAACCCACTAAAAACTAAATAAACCCCTTTAATTACTTGGCACAATGATTGGCTTATTAAAAGCAAATAAAGGAGGATATTATGAAAAAGTTAGTGTTAAGTATTTTTGTTGCAATGTTTATATTTTCTTTTACAAACGACATAAATGCAAAAGCTAAAATTAAAATATCAGGGGGAGTGTATTTCCATTCAGAATTACAATCTTATGGAAATTGGTATAAATTAAATGGGGGAATAAAAGTTTGGCGTCCTGCAAATGTTCGATCTAATTGGCAACCTTATAGATATGGCAGATGGTTTTGGACTGATGACGGTTGGTATTGGGATTCAGATGAAGATTTTGGTTTTATAACTTATCATTACGGTCGTTGGTATTTTGACGATTACTACGGCTGGGTATGGGTCCCCGGAAACAGATGGGCGCCGGCTTGGGTTGATTGGAAATATGATAACGATTATATAGGTTGGGCACCGTTATCTCCTTATGCAGAATTTTCAATAAGCATAGGCATCCATTTTTCAAATAATTTTCATTACGGGTACAAATATTGGAATTTTGTGGGGTACAGAAATTTCTGTTCGCCTTATGTATATAATTATTTTGTGGAATCTAAATATAAATATAGGATCTATTCGACGACCAAATACAGAAATAATTACAGCTATTATCAAGGAAGAATTTTAAATAAAGGCGTAGATATAAAATATGTAAGAAAAAGAAGCGGCGGAAGAATTGTAACGAGAAAAATAAAAAGAGTAAATACTGTTAGAGATATCAATAAAAGATACAGAAATAATAATTATGTTAAATCTTATGTCTATACAAAACCTAAAGTAAAAACTAGGACTTACAAAAAGGATCGTACTTTTATTGCAAGGGACAGAAAAACTTTCAGAAAAGAGATTAAACCCCGTACAAGAATAAATAGAAATGAAAGAAATAAAGTTTATAGAAATAACAATTCTAATAAGCAAAAAAGAATAGAAAAAAGAACAACAACAAGTCCTGTAATAAAAAGTAGGGCTAAGAAAAATAATAGAAAAACAATAATAAAACGTAAGAATCCGATAAAAAATAGAGTAAATAAAAGTAGAGCAAGATAGAGACTTTCCTGACTTCTTATTTATGGACGGTATTATTTAAAAAATAATACCGTTTTTTTTTGTAGCTAAATTCTAAAATAAATCATATTTACTAATATTAGTTATTATAGTTCTAAAATTATTTTCAAAAAGTAGTTGGAATTATATGCCATAATTCACATATTTGATTGCTAATAAACTTCTCACGTCATTTTATACAAATATAATACGAGGAATATATATGTCAGAGAACATTAATCTTGAAATGAAACTACCAAAAGTACCCGACATTGAACTCGTTGCTTTACGTGGTTTACAATTAATGAGCAGGTACCTTGGTATTTCTGAAGAAAAAATTGGGGAAGCTAAAATAATTGTAACAGAGGCAATAATTAATGGTTTGGAACATTCAGGAGATGAAACACCTTATGTGAATGTAGAATTCCAAATGACAAAAGAAAAACTTGTAATTCTTGTAACTGATTACGGAAAAGGCTTTGAACCCGAAGGCGTTGAGGAACCGGACATAAATAAAAAAATGGGTTCTATTAATAAAAGAGGATGGGGACTTAAAATAATAAAATCAATGTCAGATGATTTTATTATTGAATCCGGTCCAACAGGTACAAAAATAACGATTATAAAAAATTTAGTTTAATAGGAGACTTATATAATGGTAACAGAATTTACACTAACATCAGAATTTAAAAACGATTGTTTAATATTGCAGCCGAATGGTTATTTAAATTACAGCGGTGGCGAAAAAATATTTAAGGAATTTTCTAAACATTCAACAAAAGGTATAAATAAAGTAATAATAGACCTTTCAAAATCTAACGTTATTAATTCTATCGGTATTTCATTTCTGATAGAAATTATTGATAAACTAAATGACGTAGACGGTAAATTATTTTTTGCTAATACTGACCCGGCAATTGAAAAAACTTTCAGTATTATGGGCATTTATCAATTTGCACAAAAAGCAGCAACAGTTGAGGATGCTTTAGAAAAAATGAAATAAATAAAATATTGTTAGTCTTTTTTTTAAAATAATACCAAATAATAGCCTAAGGAATTTTTCTATTTGAATGTCCAGACAATAATTGACAAATTATCTTTACAAGTAAGAGATCTGCAAGAGAATTTTAACTCACTTGCTAATTCAAAATCTATAAATATTTTGGGTAAACAGTTTTGCCGTATGCTAAGCGGTACACTTCTAACTACAAATGTAAATCTACTAAAAAAAGAAAAAAAAGGGGGCAAGTGGAAAGAAATATATTTTTCAAAATCCGATTGTGTCTCAAGCACAAAGCATTTATCAGAAAATGATTTTCTGGATATGAAATTTTTAGATAAAGGTAAAATTTTGGTTGCTGTTACAGTCCCCCTTGTTGATGGAACTTATTTCGGAATTTTAATTGGTAAAAAACTGGACAAACAAACTTATTCTGAATTCGATAAAATAGCGCTGCAAATGTTTATTTTATTATTGGATCATGCTTACCAATCTTTTATAAATCAAAAAAGAGAGAAAGAGTTAAATTTTCAATTAAACCACAGAATATTACAACTTAATACTTTAATTGATACCGGAATTGAAATTTCAAAACTTAAAAAAAGTACAACTCTGTTAGACCTGACAATAGAAAGAGCCACTGCGTTAACCAATGCTTCAAAAGGAAGATTAAAAATATTTAATAATGAAAAGTTAGTCTCTGAAATTATTTTTCCAAAAGGAATTAAAAAAAAGAATTTTGAAAGATATAAAAGCCGGCTTTCAACAGAAGTTACATTCGATCCTTTTAAATACGAACTTACATTATTTGATAAAGAAAGTAGAAAAGGGCTAATAGATTTTGATAATACGGATGAAGTTTTACTAAATGCATTTGCACGTCAGGTTTACACTGCAATGGAAAACGAATTTCTGCATAAAGAAGCGCTTGAAAAGGAAAGCATTCAAAAAGAGCTGTCAGTAGCAGGAGCTATTCAAAAGAAATTATTACCTGAACAGATGCCTAAGATACCCGGTTATGATGTTGCCGGAATAAATATACCCTCAAAAGAAGTAGGTGGTGATTACTACCAATGCGTACCGCTGGACGATGGACGTATTGCATTGATTATAGGCGATGTTGCAGGCAAAGGAGTCTCTGCCGGGTTACTTGTAAGCACACTTGATGCTTGCCTTAAAGCCTACTTAGATATGAATATCCCTCTTTCTGAAATGGCTGTGAAAATTAATAAGATAATTTACAAATCATCACCGATAGATAAATTTATTACTTTCTTTATAGCAGTTCTTACCCCTAAAAGCGGAGAACTGGATATAATTAATGCAGGACATAACCCTATTCTAATTTTACGCAAAAATGGTACTTTAGATAAAATTAATGCCGGCGGAGTTGCTTTTGGAATGTTTGATATGGGTCTTCCATTTGAAGGAGAAAAATTAAAAATTAATAAAGGTGAAAAACTACTCCTTTATACTGACGGAATTCCTGAAGCAATGAACCAAAATGAAGAAGAATATTCTGACGAAAGATTAGAAAACTTTTTTATTAAAAAGAAACCGGTAAAAGCTGAAACTTTTATAAAAAACATTGTAGCCGATGTTAAAAAGCATACAGGGAATACTCCGCAGAGTGATGATATTACAGCACTGTATTTAATAAGGAAGTAAGTAAATCAATAGCCTTTTTT
>JADFGB010000182.1 GCA_022567875.1 Bacteroidota bacterium
CTTTGACACTTTAGCTGCAAAATATACTGAAAGAGCGGGATTCAAAAAGAAAGCCGGAAGTTGGGGACTTAGAGATGCTAAATTTAACAGCCTTACTAAAAAAGCATTTACTTTAAAAAATCCAGGTGATGTTTCAGAGTTGTTCAAGAATTATGGAGGTCATTCCATATTGAAACTAAATAAGAGAATACCTGCACATATTAAAACTTTTAAAGAAGCAAAAAATGAAGCAACAGCAGCTTATCAAGAAATGCAGACACATAAATTAGAAAATGAATATGTTAATAAGTTAGATAAAAAATATAAACCAATAATTTTCTCAAATAAATTAAGTGAAGCTTTTAAATAAATATGCAATATATATAGTTATAATAATTAGTTTGTTCCTTTCATTCGATTGTAATAATAAGAAAGAACAAGAAAAATATATAGCAAAAGTAAATAATGTTTACTTAACTGAATCTGAATTAAAATCAATTTTAGATTCAAACAATCTGCAGAATCTCACTAAGAATGAGATTATAAGATACTGGGTAACAGATGAACTACTTTATCAAGAAGCAGTAAAAAAAGGTATAACAAAACAAATTTATTATAAGCAACTTATTAAAAATTCAAAAAGAAAAATCTCAGGTTCTTTACTTATAAAAGAAATTCTTACATCAGGTAAACTTAATATTACAGAAAATAAACTGGAGAATTTTTATTTTAAGCATAAAGATGATTTTAAACTATTTAATAATGCAACTCTTTTGAATAGAATTTCGTTTAACGAAGAAGATAAAGCTATTCTTTTTAGAAATACTGTTATTAAAAGCGATTGGGATAATGCAGTTCGTGTATTTAGAAATGATTCAACTGTTGTAAACAATAAAACAGGATTACTTTTATATGATTATCAAATTCAATCCAAACTTTTATTGAGAGTAATTAAAGGATTAAATAAAAACGAAGTAAGTCTTGTACTGCATTACATAGCAAACACGTACACTGTAGTACAAGTAAAAGAAAAATTCAGAAAAGGAATTACACCTCCTTTTCCTTTAATTAAAGATAAAGTAAGAGAAATGTATTTAGCTCAGGAACAACAATTTATTATAAAAAACTATTTAGATAATCTTCGTTCAAATAATGATATTGAAATTATTAATTAGGTGCTTATGAAATTTAAAATAATATATCTCGTTTTACTTTTTGCAATTAGTTTATTTCCCCAACAAGTAGTAGATAAAATAGTAGCTGTAGTTGACAATGAAATAATTCTAAAAAGCGAAGTTGACTTTCAAACAAATCTTTTAGCTGCTCAAAGAAAGTTGGATCCGAATGACCCTGAACTTAAAAAAAGAGTGCTAAATTCAATGATTGATGATAAGCTTGTTTTTGCTCAAGCTGATATTGATTCAATTAAAATAAGTGACGATGAAATAAATCAGAGAATTGAATATCAAATAAACGTGTTCACTCAGCAATACGGCTCAATTGAAAAAGTAGAACAAGTTTACGGAATGAGTCTTAGTAAAATAAAAAGAGAGTTAAAAGATGATGTAAAGAAAAATTTAATGGTTCAAAAAATTCAACAAAAGAAGTTTGGCAATGTAAATGCAACTCGCAGGGAAATTGAAAGTTTTTATAATCAGTTCAAAGACAGCTTAGGGATTATCCCTGAAAAAGTCCACATTGCTCACATTTTCAGAAAACCGGAAGCTTCAAAAGAAGCTATAAAAAAATATTATGATTTTGCAGAGGCTATCAGAGATTCAATTTTAAAGGGATCTGATTTTGCTATTATGGCAAAAAAATATTCTGAGGATCCTGGAAGCGCCGTTAAGGGCGGTGACCTGGGTTTTGTAAAGAAAGGTGTTTTTTATTCACAGTTTGAAGCAGCTGCTTTTGCTTTAAATATTGGAGAGATTTCTACAATTATAGAAACACCAGTCGGATTGCACATCATACAATTACTGGAAAAAAGAGGAAAAGTAATTCATACAAGACATATATTGGTAAAAATTAAAAAAGGGGAACAAGCTGATTTCAGGGCAATCAATTTTTTAAATTCTTTAAGAGACAGCATTGTAAGGTTTAATAAATCATTTAAAGAAATGGCAAAAAAATATAGTGAGGATGATAATTCTAAAAATTTTGGGGGAGACTTAGGCACATTTTATTTTAATCAATTGGACAAATCAACTTTAGATGCTGTTTCAAAACTTGGTAAAGGAGAAATAAGTTTTCCAAGAAGATTTGAATTCGGAAGTGACAGTTATGGTTATCATATAGTGATTCTTAAAGAAAGAAAGCCACAACATTCAGCAAACCTGATAACTGATTATAATGAACTTGCTAAATTAGCAACCGAATATAAAAAGCAGAAAAAATATGAACGGTGGATAAAGGATTTAAAGAATAAAATATTCTGGCAAATTAAAAGTTAAATATTTAAGGAATACTTTTTGAACGATATTGAAAAAAATAAAGACGTAGTTGAACTTGTTGAAAAACTTAATGAATCAATAAAAAAAATAAAGACGGAAATCAGCAAGGTTATAATTGGACAGGAAGATATTATTGACCAATTATTAATATCACTATTAGCAAAAGGACACTGCCTGCTTGTAGGTGTACCGGGCTTAGCAAAAACCTTGCTGATAAAAACCCTTGCACAAGTTATAGACCTTAAATTCAGCCGCATTCAATTTACACCTGATTTAATGCCAAGTGATATAACAGGTACTGAATTAGTTGAGGAAGACCCGGTTACAAAGAAAAGAAATTTTAGATTTATACCCGGACCAATTTTTGCAAACATAATTCTTGCAGATGAAATAAACAGAACCCCGCCAAAAACTCAAGCCGCTCTTTTGGAAGCAATGCAGGAACACAAGGTGACAACTGCAGGAATAACATCAACACTTGAAGAGCCGTTTTTTGTTTTGGCTACCCAGAATCCGATTGAACAGGAAGGTACTTATCCTTTACCTGAAGCACAGCTTGACAGATTTATGTTTAACCTTTGGCTTGATTATCCTTCCCTTGAAGAAGAGAAAAAAATTGTGCAGACTACTACAAGTGAGTATGAACCTAAATTGTCATCGGTTGTTACCTCTGCAGAGATAATTGAATTCCAAAACCTTGTAAGAAAAGTACCTGTTGCAGACAATGTTATTGAATTTGCAGTGAACATTGTTAACCAAACAAGACCGAGCAACGGAAAATCTCAAAAATTTATTAAAGACTGGATAAGCTGGGGAGCCGGACCGAGAGCGTCTCAGTACTTAATACTTGCAGCAAAAACAAGAGCAATAACTACCGGCAAATTTACACCGAACATTGATGATGTTAAATTTGCTATGCTCCCTGTTCTTAGGCACAGAATAATAACAAACTTCAGCGCTGAAGCAGAGGGTGTTTCATCTGTTGATATTATTGAAAAGTTGAAAGCATAACGGTTTGGCTATGACTGTTTCTCTCTAGGCTTTGTTATGCTAATGTGCCATATTAATTTTAATTAAAAATCTTTCTATCTGTCTTCTGTGTCTTAGAATGTGAACTATTGCATGTTCAAGCAACTGTTCAAAGTCATATTCTTGTCCCCATTCTGTTTTAATTATATTGGTTACTGCTTCATCAAAGGTAAAATTCCATTTATTCTTCAATGTTGTAACGGTATAAGTCAACATATTGTCTAGTTCATTGCAAGCATCTTCAGGGGTGTTTAATTCATAATCTTCTTTTCTCTCAATCCATTTGTCACCAAACTGTTTTCTAATGTAGTTTGAGTATCCGTACCCCGATCTGACTACATGATTCATAACTGTTTGGATTGATCTACAGTCAGGGTCTTTAGTCTCCTGGTCAATAATATTTATAAAGTCATTTTGACATATTGCTTTTACTACATTTTTAAGTTGGTCAGCCGCTCTTTCATATTCATCCATTAGCGCTCCAA
>JADFGB010000183.1 GCA_022567875.1 Bacteroidota bacterium
CTAATTGCAGCATCAATTCTTCTACGTAAAATCCGATGCCTTCGTTTGAATTAGAGTCGAAATAATGTTGTCGAATAAAATTAGGATTTTTACTTGATAAAATAAGCTGAAAGAAATGACCGGGTATTCCTTCGTGGATCATTAATGGGCGGGGATCAGTTGCTGCTGATTTTTGAAAAAATGATAAATCCTTGGAAGGCTTAGGAATATATCTGTAAGCATTTTCATTAGAACGGCTTTTGGAAGTGAGATCGTCATTTACTCCCAAAAAATTTAACGGTTTTAGATAAGCATGAAATTCTTTTAGAAAATAATGTTGGGTCCATTTTGGAATTGTAAAAATATTTTTTTCTTCAAGAAAATTTCTAATATTAATTTCATCAATTTTTTCTTGCTTTATCTGATCTTCAATTGAGGAGAATATTTTATCTTTAGGAATATTAGCATTTCTTAATTTTTCGTAAGTGTCAAAAGCAACTGCCCTGTCCCATTCTTGTCTTCCCATTCTTAATAATTCTTCAGGAGAGTAGGGGACAAGAGCAATGTTTTTAAGGAAATATTTATATTTATCCCTACCCACATTAAATTCATCGGTCATATTAGGCAGGTGTTTTTTTAACCAAAAAGAATAACTTTCCAAAGATCTTGCAGCGTCTGCAACTAATTTATGAAGTCTGGATTTCCATAAATCGGGATTTATTTTATCCAATTCATCTGCCATTTTATTTAATTTATTCCTAATATCCTTTAACATAAATAAAGCTATTCTTGCAAACGGTTTAATAGGCGAAGTTAAATTTATCTTTGCATCGGCTACGGTTTTAGGTATAGCGTTGAGTCTTGCCATTAAATTCTTTGCACGTTCTTCAGTAAAAGGTGAGGCAATATATAAAAGATCAAAAATACTGCCGATAGTTTGCTGTACATAAAATTCGGGGTGACTTTCCGGTAGTTTTAAAATATTTAATTCCCAATTTACTCTCTCAACAGCAGAGCGAAGTAAAAGAAAATCCACACTGTCTGATCGTGTCCAATTTATTATTGGAATTGCTGATAGTCTGTTTTTAAATTCTTTATATTTTTTCTTATAATTTTTAACTGCTTCGGGGGAATAGTTCGGTACCCAAAGATTCGGTCTTTCAATACGGGGTATATCGTCGCCTGTTAAAGGTTGGGTGATAGTCTTCCATTTAAAAAAGTCGTTAGCAAAATTTTGAAGATTTTCCGAATGTTGTGGAAATACAAGGAACATAGGTGACAATAAAATTAAAAAAATCTTTTTCATAATAGCCCTAATAAAATTAAATTTGAAATGAAGTTAAGAGTAAAATAATAAAAAGAATATAATTAAAATTTTATATTTAAAAATCGAAATCCATTTGTAATATTTTGGTTTTTTCTTTTTTACAGGTTAAATTTGATAAATAAATTCCAAGTAGTCTCACGGGTCTTTTCTCAACATCATCGGAAGAAAAAAGTTTTTTAGAAATTTCAAACAATTCATCCTTTGTTTTAACTTCTTCTTTAAGTGTTTTACTTCTTGTAATTTGTTTGAAGTCGAAGTACTTAACTTTTAATGTGAGTGTTTTACCGTAAGTATTAATTTTATTCATTCTATTTTCTACAATGCCTGCAATTTTTTCTAACTTTAAAAGCATAGCGCCTATTTCGTCAATGTCTTCACTAAATGTTAACTCTGCCCCTATAGATTTTCTTATTCGATTTGTCTTTACCGGATTGTTATCGATACATCTGACAACATTATAAAAATATTTACCCTGCTTACCGAATTTATTCAATAAAAATTGCAGTTCTAATTTTTTTAGTTCCTTACATAATTTAACACCAATATTTTCAAATTTCCGACTAGTTACTTTACCTATTCCCGGAATTTTATTAATTGGAAGTTGATCAATAAACTTCTCGGTTTCACCCGGTTTAATCACATTTAATCCGTCTGGTTTATTAAGCCCCGAGGCAACTTTAGCCAAGAATTTATTTATTGAAACACCGGCTGTTGCTGTTAAATTTAATTCATCTTTAATATTTTGTTTTATTTTTTTAGCAATAATTGTAGCGGAAGGAATATTCAGTTTGTTTTCTGTAACATCCAAAAATGCTTCATCTATTGAAATAGGTTCAATCAAATCAGTGTAACGCAAAAATATTTCTTTCATCTTTTTTGAAGCTTCTTTATAAGCATCAAAATTTGAGGAAACAAATATTAAATTTGGACATAATTTTAAAGCATATTTTGAAGACATTGCGGAACGTACACCGAACTTTCTTGCCTCGTAACTTGCAGTCATTACAACACCTCTTTTTCCGGAGTGCCCTACTGCAATGGGTTTACCTCTATATTGTGGATTATCTCTTTGCTCAACGGAAGCAAAAAAAGCGTCCATATCTATGTGTATAATCTTGCGAATCATATTCGCTAAGATAATATATTTATATAAAATGAATGAGCTGGGGAATTATATAATTTGTAAAATTAATGAGAGGGGTAATGTCTAATAATTTTCTAAAGAAACAATTGATTTAGTTCTTTTCTTTCTTTGTTGAACTCAAATAGTTTTTTAGCAACTGTAGCTACTAAAATAAAACTAATAGTTATGCTGAGTAAAAGTAAAAGGTTCATCTTATTGTTAAATATTTAAAAATCTTGGTCTTCGACAAAAAATTCTAAATAAAGAATAACTCCAGTAAAAATTAAAGCTATTGCTTGAATACTTGACATAAATAAATCTAAATGCATTTTATATCCTTTTTTTTCATTTACAATAATCAACTTTAATGCCATTACAAAAAGGAAGGAAATTGCTTAAAATCAAAGCATTCTAAATAACTGGTATTCTCAAGAAAGTACATTTTAGTTGTAAAAGCTATCTGAAAAGAATTTTTAACGTATTAAGAATTTTTCATTCTTTGGCTCGTATTTTGCTAAAATATATTGGCTATAGATGAAAAAATTTGAAAGTAATAAAAAAACAAAGGTTTTATTAATAAATAAATTGATGAAGATGTTTCATTGATACTATATTCTCAATTTAATACATAAAAGTGCTTTTTGCTATGGAAAAACAATCAAAATCAATTTCTAAAAATTTCTTATATCTCCTGCTATTCATCTTCCTTTTGTTTAATTCAAACACTTTTGGAAGAGAAAAAACGATTGACAAAAACGAATCTATAAATAAAACAAGTTCAACTAATGTTGGGGATATAATTGTAAAAAAATGGGCGGGTGATAAAAAATCAGCTTTATCCTTTTCTTTTGATGATAGTTATCAAACACATTACATAAACGTAAGACCAATATTAAATCAGTTCGGTTTTCCTGGCACTTTTTATCTAATAGCTGATTTAATAAATGATGATCATCCGGCTCAATGGAGGTACGGTGTATGGCCGCAGTTTTTAGAAATGGCTCAGGAAGGACACGAAATGGCTGCACACACTATGACTCACCCAAATTTAACCGGATTAAATGTTGGTGATGAGACAACACCAGGGACAATAAAATATGAATTATATCAATCGAAAATAATTATAGAAGAAAAAATTGAGCAAGATGTTATAAGTATGGCATACCCGTTTACTGAACATAATGCAACTGTCGATAATATAACAAGTCTTTATTATGAAAATGGTAGAGCAATGGGCAGTCAACCAAACTCTTCTTCATTATTCGGGAATCAATGGTTTAGTTTAACTGCCAAAGAACCTGAGTTTAATTTACCAAGAAAAAAGACCAAGGATGATAATGACGAACTAAATGAATATAAAAATTATTTACTGAATTCAATAAACAATGAAAAATGGACAATATTTTTTGGTCATGAAGTTTTACCATTTTCTAATATGGTTGATTCTCTTGATGAAATGTATTTACCGATTTCAAATGAATGGCTGTTAACTTTCACT
>JADFGB010000184.1 GCA_022567875.1 Bacteroidota bacterium
CAATTCCTTTTTAAGTACTTCATATAATCTATAATTTATATCCGCATCTTCGCAGGCATAATTTTTTAAATCTTCTAATTCTACATCAAAAATTTTTACAGCATTTTTTTTATCGCCGATAATTTCTGAAATAGATATAGTTTTATAGTTAAGATATTTCTCAGCCAAAGCATCCATTCCGTGTTTTTGATCAGGGTCTAAAATGTAGCTTGCAACCATCGTATCAAAAAAGAGATTGTTAGTATTTATGCCTATACTTCTCAATACACCTATGTCATACTTACCGTTTTGACAGACCTTTTTTATCTTTTTATCTTCAAAGATTGATTTGAAAATATTTACAAAATTTTCAACAGCAATTCTATCATCTAAATTTTTTGAGAAAAGATTATCTTCGTTTTTAAGTGGATTTAATGGAATAAAAAAACCTTCACCTGCCTTTGTTGAAAAAGAAACCCCTGCAATATTCAAGTCTAAATAATTTAGTCCATCGGTTTCAGTATCAAATACAAAGAGTGAAGACCTTTTTAATTTATCAGAAAGTTTTTGAGCTTCTTTTAATTCTGTTATTAATTGATAGTTAACCTTTTTTTTATCAAACTCAATCTTTGATTTATCAGTGTTAACATCTTCGTTTTGTTCTTGTCCATATACACTAAGAAGCCTATTATATAATCTTGAAAATTCTAGTTCCAGAAAAATAGGGCGCAGTAAATCAAAATTGGGAGTTGTAAATTTTGTTTCATTAAAATCAAATTCAATAGGGACATTACAATGAATTGTTGCTAATTGTTTTGAAATAACGGCATTATTTTTATTAGCTTCTAGTTTATTCTTAATGCCTGTTTTTTCTATTACCTCAATATTTTTGTAAATATTTTCTATTGTTCCAAATTTTTTAATTAATTCTGTTGCACCTTTAGGTCCGATACCTGCAACTCCTGGTATATCATCCGAACTATCGCCTACCAATGCTAAATAATCAATCATAAGTCTTGGTAAAAAGCCGAACTCTTCCAGCATTTTATTTTCATCATAAATTGTTATGTCGTTTGATGATTTACTGCTTCTTACAATAAATGTATTTTTAGTAATCATTTGGTTGTAATCTTTATCAGGGGTTATTACGTAAGATTTAAGTCCTTTCTTCTCTGCTAATTTTACAGCGGTACCAATAATATCATCTGCTTCATATTTAGGTAAAATATAAATAGGAATATTTAGAGCTTCAACAATATCTTTTATCCTTCCAATTTGCGGGATCATATCATCAGGCATTTTTTCTCTTGATATCTTATAATCTTTATAAATATCGTGTCTGAAAGTTTTTTCTTTAGAATCAAAAGCAACGGCAATATAATCTGGTTTTTGTTCATCAATTACTTTTAATAACTGTGTAATAAAACCATAAACGGCTGAAGTTGGTTCGCCTTTTGTAGTGATAAGGGGACGTGATATAAAAGCAAAATATGCTTTGTAAGCCAAAGCCATTGCGTCAATAATTACAAATTTTTTATTTTTCATTTATTACGTTGATACTAAGAAAATTTAATCTTCAATATAATAGAATCATATGAATGATGAATTAGAAAAATAATTGTTTATTTTATTTATTATAAATTAATTGATATTTTATCTTTTAGCTATAATCATTAGATACTTAGCCTTTAATATTCTAATAAATTATAAATATTTAATAAAAATATAATATTCATATAGATACAAAATATGCATAAACCTGAAAATAAGTTCTCTTCATTCAAAGATATAACAAAAGCTACAGGTTTAGTTTTTGGAGATATTGGCACTAGCCCAATTTATACATTAACAATTATTTTTGCCATTACAGCACCAACACTTCCTAATTTAATGGGAATACTTTCTCTTATTTTTTGGACACTTATTATTTTAGTTTCAGTAAAATACTGTTGGCTTGCTATGAGTCTAAGTATTAAAGGTGAAGGCGGGATCATAGTGTTAAAAGAAATATTGTTGAGTTCTTTAAAATCAGGTAGGAAAATTGCTTTTGCAACATTCATAGGTGTTATTGGTGTTTCATTATTAATGGGTGACGGGGTAATTACTCCTGCAATAAGTATTTTATCCGCAGTTGAAGGATTAGAACTCATCCCTTGGATTGGGCATATTGATACTAATACAATCATATTAATTACGTGTGTAATAACTGTTATACTATTTTCATTACAGTATCTTGGTACTGACAAAGTTGCGTCTTCTTTCGGACCGATTATGCTGCTTTGGTTTGCTTCACTTTTTATTTCAGGATTGATTTATATAGTTCAGGTGCCCGAAGTATTAAGTGCAGTAAGTCCTCATTATGCTATAGATTTTATAGCAAAAAATGGATTCGCTGGATTTTTTATCTTAAGTGAAGTTATACTTTGCGCCACAGGTGGTGAAGCACTCTATGCGGATATGGGACATTTAGGTGCAAAACCCATTAGAGATGCTTGGTATTTTGTCTTTTTTGCTCTGCTTATAAATTATTTTGGACAAGGAGCATATGTAATTACTACAGGAAATTCCACCTTAATTCTTTTTTCTATGATAAAATCTATTTCCGAAATTCTTTATGTTCCTTTTTTAATTTTAACTTTATTTGCTGCAATAATAGCATCGCAAGCAATGATTACTGCTATTATGTCTTTAGTATATCAGGGTATTTCAACAAAAATTTTTCCTTTGATGAAAATAAAATTTACATCAACTCAAATAAAATCACAGATTTATATTAGTGCAGTTAATTGGAGTTTACTGATTGCAGTATTGTTTATGATATTCGCATTTAAGAAATCAGGAAACCTTGCCGCCGCATACGGGTTAGCTGTAACTGCTTCTATGGTTGTAAGCAGTATTTTTATGATATGGATTTTCAAATTTCAAAAGAAATATATAAAAATGTCAGTTTCGTTTTTAGTACTTATAATAGCTTCAATATTTCTAATTGCTCTGTTCGATAAAATACCACACGGAGGTTACTGGTCAATAATAATAGCATTAATACCGTTTTTTATTATTAAGCTTTGGGCAATGGGTAATAAATCAATGTATAAGTCTTTTCGCGCTTTACCGTTCGATACTTTTTTAATAAGCTATAACCAAATATATAGCCGGGGGAATAATATTGAAGGGACTGCACTTTTCTTTACAAAAAACTTTGAAGAAATTCCCCCATATATTGTACACACTATGATAAGAAGTAATATTGTATATGAAAATAATATTCTTGTATCTATTGTAACAACCGAAAAGCCATACGGAGTGCTTTATGAAAAAATAGAGAATCTAGCACACGGACTTTCAGGAATAAAAATTGAACACGGCTATATGGAAATAATAGATTTGCAATCAATGCTTAAGAAAAATAATATTAAAGAAAAAGTTATATTTTACGGTGTAGATGATATTTACACTAAAAAACCAATGCTTAAAATATTTGCATTTATGAAGAAATTAACGCCATCTTTTGTAAGATTTTATACGTTACCCTATAATAAACTACACGGTGTTTTAACTAGATTAGAAATATAATTTCAAATATTTAAATAACAAACGATGAAAATATTGATATTTATTTTAATATTTATAACCGCATTTTTATACAATTCTGCTGATCTTAAAGCACAAGAAATAAAACAAGACACACTAACTTTTGCATTCTGGAATATGGAAAACTTATTTGATACAATAGATGATCCTGATAAAAACGATAGTGAGTTCACTCCAATCGGAAGGAAAAAATGGACAAAAGAAAGGCTTCGTCATAAACTTAGTAATATGTCACAAGTAATTAAAATGATGAGTAAAAGTGGAGGACCTGATTTGTTGGGAATGTGTGAAGTTGAACATCAATCCTTAGTTGACGAACTTATAAAAAATTATTTGAAAAATAAAAACTAT
>JADFGB010000185.1 GCA_022567875.1 Bacteroidota bacterium
CTATGATCTCCTTAAACAAGCACATGAAATTGTTTTTTCCAAATTATCTAAAAAGCTCCGATCTTCTTTGAATAAAGAAGATTTGATTAACCTGGATAATTCATAGCGCAGCTCAAGGCTGTAAACAAAAAATATACTTTAACTAATCTAGATGTTCATTTTTAGACAGGATAAACAGGATTATCAGGATAAAAATCCAGTATATCTTGTTAATCCTGTCAAAAAAGACAACCTGGCTTTTATCGGAATAATTAAGATTTTATTTGAGAGTTGATTATATCTAAATCGGGAATTATCCAACCAGGGTTGTAACCGATACCGCCTCCGAATGGAGCATCGAAATATTCATCATTTTGGGCGTAGATATTAATAAAGTTGAATAAAATTATTATTACTATGAATAGTTTTTTTTTCATTAACATAAATTAAAATATAGGAATAAATTATCAGAATTCAGTTTTTTCACTTAAAATATTTTTTAGTTTATCCTATTTTTAATTATTAGATCAGCTAATTCTCTGAATGCCCCATGTCCGCCTTGTTTGCTGCTGATGAAAATCACACAATCTCTAACGGACTTAATAGCATCACTTGGACAGGCACTTAAACCTACATTTGTTAAAACTTCCAAATCAATTTCATCGTCACCCATATATGCAATTTCGTCTTTCGTTACATTTTCGGATTTACAAATTTCTTCTATTATTTTAATCTTATTTTCAACACCATAGAAAACGAAATCTAGTTTTAACCTATTGGCTCTTGCTTGTGCTATATCCGATTTATCGGATGAAATAATTCCAACTTTATATCCTTTCTCTTTTAACATAACGGCTCCCATTCCGTCTTTAACATTGAATTTTTTCATCTGAAGTCCATCACTTGAGTAATAAAGACCTCCGTCTGTTAAAACTCCGTCAATATCGGCTAAAACTATTTTTATTTTTGATATTTTATCTATTAAATTCAATGCTGTTTTTCCAAAATAATTAAGATATGCAATATATCAATTAGTCACATCTGTCCAAAATAATATTTTATATTTCGTCCCTATGGGACTTTTAGTGTAGATACAGAGTATGGTTTATAAATATCACGTCCCGATGGGACGAAAAAGATGTTTCTATTTATTCATTTTTTACAATGTCCCATTAGGGACAATATATTTATATTAAAATGAATAACTCAAATAGTTAAGTCCCGTAGGGATGAGATAGGAGGGATTATTTTCTTTTCAGTTACAAAAAGCAATCAGGATATCTGGTTTTAATGTTTATTTTTCAATCTGATTTTATTTTGGACAGTAGTAAATAAAGTGGGAATCTTAAATCATACTTATTCCTTAACTTTTTATTCAATTTATTAATCTTTATATTTGCACTTTCAAAAATTAAAAAAATAGAAAATGAACCTAAAATCACTAAATGCAGTCCAAAAAGAAGCCGTTGAATATTATAACGGATCATCAATTATAGTTGCCGGCGCAGGTTCCGGTAAAACAAGAGTCTTAACCTATAAAATTGCATATCAAATTAGTAAAGGTATTAAACCGGAAAACATTTTAGCTTTAACGTTCACAAATAAAGCTTCCAATGAAATGAAAGATAGGATTAAAGAATTAATTGGGGCTAAAGCAAATTTTCTATGGATGGGTACATTTCATTCAATATTCGCAAAAATTCTACGCACTGAAGCTGAACATATTAATTACGGAAAGAATTTTGCTATTTATGATACAGAAGATTCAATTTCATTAGTGCAAAACACACTTACTAATTTAAATATTGAAATTAATGATGCTACAGCTAAATCTATCAGGCATAAAATTGGTGTTATGAAAAATCATATGATTTCACCTGAAGAATTCAGAGAGAAGCATGCTAAATCCACTACCGATAAAAAAATTGCGACTGTATTTGAAGAATATCAAAAAAGACTTGTTATAAACAATGCAATGGACTTTGAAGATTTGCTGCTAAAACCAATTGAACTTTTTCAAAGTAACAATAAAATTCTTCAAAAATATAAAAAGATATTTAAATATGTTCTTGTTGATGAATTTCAGGATACTAACATTGCTCAATATACTTTATTAAAAATGCTTGTTAATAAAACAGGAAATATATGTGTGGTTGGAGATGATGCACAAAGTATTTATAGTTGGCGAGGTGCAACTATTAGTAATATGTTAAATTTTGAAAAACATTTTACAAAATGTAAGACATTCAAACTTGAGCAAAATTACAGGTCAACAAAATGTATTTTGATGGCTGCAGACTCTGTAATTAAAAATAACAAAAATCAAATTCAGAAAACGCTTTGGACGGAAAACAATGACGGGGAACAACTAATTTTACTTAAGTGTTCCGATGAAAAAGATGAAGCATTTCAAATAGCAAAATTTATTCAAAAAGAAATTATAAAGAAAAAACTTTCGCATAAAGATTTTGCAATACTTTACAGAACAAATGCACAATCACGAGCATTAGAGGATATTTTCAGAAGGGAGAAAATTCCTTATAAAATTGTAGGTGGTATTGAATTCTACAGAAGGAAAGAGATAAAGGATTTAATTGCTTATTTAAAAGTTTTATCAAATCAATATGACGAAGAGAGTTTACTACGTATTATGAACTACCCTCAGCGTGGAATTGGTTCTACCACTTTAAAAAGAATGATTGGATTTGCCAGAAAACATGATCTAACAATGTTCAAAACTATGGCAAGAATTTTTGAAGTTATTGATATAAAAGAAAGGATTCAAAAAAATGTAAAGGGTTTCAGACTTCTTTTAGATAAATATATTGATTTAAAAGATAAGCTTTCGATTGGTGAACTTTCAAGAGCGCTTGTTGATGAACTTGGAATATTAAGAGCATTAAAATCCCAGAACACAACTGATTCCTTGTCTCGAAGAGAGAACATAAATGAATTTCTTTCAGCATTGACAGAGTTTTCAGATAATAATAAAAAAGCTACGCTTGAAGATTTTTTGGAAGAAGTTTCACTTATTTCAGGAATTGATACTTATGAGAATGAAAAAAATTCTGTTACTTTTATGACAATTCACAGTGCAAAGGGGTTGGAATTTCCTATTGTTTTTATTTCAGGCTGTGAAGAAGATATATTTCCACTTGCAAATAGATTTAATTCCGATGCATCAATTGAAGAAGAAAGAAGATTATTTTATGTGGCAATTACAAGAGCAAAACAAAAAGTATTTATATCACACGCCCGTTCTCGCTACAGATTTGGTGAAGTTGCATATCAAAGCAGATCAAGATTCATTGAAGAAATAAATAAAGATACTTTAAATGAATTAAACGGTGGAATTGGAAGAAGATCTCCAAGAAAAACTAAGAAACAAGTTTATTATGAATATTTTGAGAAAATGGATTACGATGATTTTAATCAGGATAATGCTAATTTAGTACCAGGCAGCAGGGTTATGCACGAAAAATTTGGTCTTGGTAAAGTTACTGATGTTGTAGGCGCAGGCGATATGCAAAAAGCCACTGTACAATTTGAAGGCAACAATATAAAACAATTAATGTTGAAATTTGCAAGATTAAAGATATTGTAAATTAAAGTATCCAAAAGATGTCATTTTTTACATCTAAACAAAGATGACATCTTTAATTCTAAATCATTGTTTATTTTCAGTCTTTTTCTTTTCTGACTTTAAAACCTTTTTGAAACAATAAATAGTAAGCAAGGTTATTCCTCCCCAAGCACAAGATAGAAATATTATTCCTCCGGTTGTTAGTTCCATAAAATATTCCTTTTATATTTTAAATAAATATATGAATAATTAGTCCACTTAGATAAAGATGATTCTTACGTAAATTCTGGAATTTATAAACCGCTGAAACGGTTCATGATATTCCTAAA
>JADFGB010000186.1 GCA_022567875.1 Bacteroidota bacterium
AAAGTCAAAAAAGATGATTTGGATGAAATAGTATTTTATACATTTTTAAAACCTTTTTAAAAGGGCGGATTTTATCAGCTCTTTTTTTGAAAATAATAAGTTAATTTAACTGATTCCTTTAAAGTATTAATTTATAAGGTTATGTTTAAGAATATTGTACTAAGTTATATTTAAAATATGAATTAGATTAACCCCACGTTTTAAAAGTGGGGAGGAATGGTTATCGCACAGTCCCCAGTCTAAAGACTGGGGTTATTCAAATGGATATTTTATAACTTTCTGAGGAATTAGGCATTCCACATTATTCTAAAACACATCCATTTATAATAAGACAAGTATATTTTAATTGCTACTTTTATTAAAAAACGTTATATTTTTTTATTAGGATATATTTATACTTAGCAATTTTGATCCGTTGGCTAACGGATAGATCTTTTGATTAACTTTTTATGGAGGTTGTATGAAAAAACTTTTTTTACTTTTTATTTTAACAATTACATTATTATTTACTGGTATAACATCAGCCCAATCTTCAAAATACGGTTGGCTGCCGCAGGATAGCTGGTCATTTGGATTTGGTGGTATTTATCCACGTTATACAAGTACAGCCCTAGATGTTATTGAAGGAATACAACAAAATCTTGGCGGTTATGTGAGTATTAAAAGAAATTTTTCTGAACACGTTGGGCTAAGATTGAAACTAAGTTATTTACATTTAGAGGGTAAGGTTATTCCATCAAATGCTTTACTTACTAACAATGTAATTGTTGGTGATTTTGATATTTTATACTATTTTGCACCGAGTGAACCAATTTCTCCATATTTTGGGTTTGGTGTTGGTCTTGAAAATAGTAATAAAACCGGTTCACCAGTTGCTAACTTCAATGGTAATCAACTTGATTATCAGTTAAATCTTGTATTTGGTAGTGAATGGAGGATTGGAACGGATTGGCGTATTAAAACTGAATTAGGATATCATAATGTTGCTTCAAGAAGATTTGACGGTGTATGGGATCGAACTGGTGGAAACTTTGGAAGCGGTGGATTATTTAGTGGCAACAATGATGCATATATGACTTTTGATCTTGGTTTACTTTATTATTTCAAAAAAGGACCTGTTTCAAGATTGAATGAACTTTATACAGGTATTAAAATTGATATAGATTATGACAGAATCGAATCAATGATTAAAAAATATTCTACAGAATCAACAACTATTGATTATGATAGGATTGAAGATATTGTTAAAAAATATCAGTCATTTGGTACGGGCGAAAACTGGTATTTAATTGGTGTTAATTTTAATTTCAATAAAGCAACATTACGCCCTGCAAGTATTCCTATACTTTACAATGCTACAGAAATACTTTTATCACACCCTGATTTAGATGTAGAAATTCAGGGCTATACAGATAATTCCGGTTCTGAAAAATATAATCAGCAATTATCACAAAAAAGAGCTAATATTATAAGAGATTTCTTAATAGCAAATGGTGTTGCTGCAAGTAGGTTAACAGCAGTTGGTTATGGAGAAACTAACCCTGTTATGGATAACAGAACTGCAACAGGTAGAGCATTCAACAGAAGAATTGAATTTAAGATCAGATAATTTGATCTATTTTTATTATAAGGGATTCCGAAAAAATTGGAATCCCTTTTTTTTTGATTTGATTTAAAAAATAATATTAAATTAGACATTAAAATAATTCCAAACTTTTTTATTTTTAATACAAATGTCATTACATATTAAACATCTTATTGGCTTACAAAATGTACCCAAAGAAGATATTGAAATAATATTAAAATCCGCAAAAAAGTTTAAGGATTATTTTCAAAAATCAAAAAAGAAACTAACTGACTTATCAGGTAAAACAATTGCTAATCTTTTCTTTGAAGATTCCACTCGAACAAGAACATCATTTGAGCTGGCTGAAAAAAGACTCTCTGCTGATGTATTAAATTTTTCATCTTCATCAAGCAGTCTGTCTAAGGGAGAATCATTAAAAGATACTGTTAAAAATATAGAAGCGATGAATATTGATATGATTGTTGTAAGGCATACCTCTGCAGGTATTCCATTTTATTTAACAAAATATTCTCAATCAATAATTATAAATGCCGGGGATGGAGCACACGAACATCCCACACAGGGCTTGCTTGATATTTACACTATACAAGAAAAGTTAGGGCAAATAAAAGGGTTAAACATTTGTATAGTTGGAGATATTGCCCATAGCAGAGTTGCACTTTCTAATTTGTGGGGATTAAAAACTTTGGGTGCAAATGTTTCTTTTTGCGGACCCTCCACAATGATTCCACGTGATATAGAAAAATTTGGTGTTAGGATTTATAATAATATTGATAAAGCAATAAAAGAAAACGATGTATTGAATGTACTAAGGATTCAATTAGAAAGAGATTCCGGGAAAAATTTTCCTTCAATAAGAGAATACACAAATTATTTTGGTATTACGGAACAAAGAATTAAAGATAATAACAAAAACATATTAATATTACACCCTGGTCCGATAAACCGCGGTGTAGAGCTATCGCCTGAAGTGGCAGACGGAAACAATCAAGTTATTCTTGACCAAGTAACTAATGGGGTAGTAATAAGAATGGCAATATTATCTCTTCTAAGTAAAACATAAAACTGTAAAAATGAAAATTATATTAAAAAATATTGACTTGTTAAATCCATATCAAAAGTTAAATAATAAAAAAATCGATTTAAAAATTATCGACGGTATAATTACTGAGATCAGCAAAAATATTAAAGTTAATGAGGATGTAAAAATATTTGATTTAGACGGGATTGTTGTTGTACCCGGTTTGTTTGATATGCATGTTCATTTGCGTGAACCAGGGAGAGAGGATAAAGAAACGGTTGTAAGCGGTTGTAGAAGTGCTGCCAGGGGAGGTTTTACAGGAATAGGTTGTATGCCTAATACAACTCCCACAATTGACTCTGCTGAAGTCATGTCTTCAATAAAACAAAAAGCTTCGGATGAACTTACAAACGTTTATATAATTGCTGCAGCTACTAAAAATAGAGAAGGCGAATTGCTTTCTTCTATGTTTGAATTAGTGGAAAATGGTTCGGTTGCTTTTTCTGATGACGGTGTAGCTATTAAGTCTGCTGCCATATTAAAAAGAGTGATGGAATATTCCAAAATGTTTGATGTTCCAATAATAGAGCATTGCGAAGACGAATCCTTAGCGAGCGGAGTTGTGAATGAAGGTATTATTTCAACACAACTTGGTTTAGAGCCTGCTCCTTCAATTTCAGAATATCTTATTATTATGAGAGATATTTTAATGGCTGAATATATAAACAGCAAGGTTCACATTGCACATATCAGTACAAAAAAGGGCGTGCAAATGGTAAGAGATGCCAAAAAAAGAGGTGTTAAAGTTACTGCAGAAGTTGCTCCACACCATTTCACTTTAGATGAAACAAAATTGTTGGAATATAATACAAACTATAAAATGAATCCGCCCCTGAGAGAAAAAGAGGATGTGGAAGAAATTATAAGAGGATTGCAAGATGGAACTATAGATTGTATTGCCAGTGATCACGCACCCCATACAATTGAAGATAAAAATTTACCTTTCGAGCTAGCTCCAAATGGTATTATTGGATTGGAAACTGAAGTCGGATTAAAGTTTAACCAATTGTTCCACAAACAAATTTTATCCTTAGAGCAAATAATTGAAAAACTATCTATAAATCCCCGATTAATTCTTAACATACCTGTTCCACAAATTAAAAAAGGTGAATTAGCAAATCTGACTTTATTAGATATTAATAAATCTGGTTTTCCATTTTTAATTGTAAATACATTTGGAAAATAATATTTAGTTTTACCATATTTTTTAATATTTA
>JADFGB010000187.1 GCA_022567875.1 Bacteroidota bacterium
GTTAGGCTTGCCTGCGGCAGGCAGGGACAATATATTTATATCAAGATGAACAACTCAAAATAGTTAAGTCCCTTAGGGACGAGATAGGAGGGATTATTTTCTTTTCAGTTATAAAAAGTAATCTGGATATCTGACTTTAATATTTATTTTCAATCTGGTTTTATTTTGGACAGTAGTGATTTTAGTCTTTATAATCAGCAAAAATTATATTTTATATTGACTTTTATAAAAATAATTCTAATATTAAAAAGCTTGAGTTTTTAATGAGAAAAAAGAAGCGGGTGTTATTTTTTATTAAAATATAAATACCGCTGAATAACAATTCGCTAAATATTAAAGCAATACAGACGCTTCTATTCTATTTATTAATTTAACACCCACATCATTTCTGATTAATAGCGCTAGGTACTTTGAAATATTTTTAATTAATATTATTGGAGTTTTCAATGAAAAAAATTCTATTCATTTTTGCACTACTTTGTTTTGCTACCATTACAAACGCACAGTGGGCAGTTCAACCAAGCGGAACAGCAAATAATTTGTTTGGTGTCTCCTTTACCGATGCAAATAACGGAACAGCAGTGGGCGAAAGCGGCATAATCTTAAGAACAAGCAGTGTTGTTACAGCTATTGACGATAACCAAATTAAACAACCAAATAGTTTTATACTTATGCAAAATTACCCTAACCCCTTTAACCCAAGTACAACAATTCAGTATGTAATAATTAGCAGACAATTTGTATCATTAAAAGTCTATGATATACTTGGAAGAGAAGTAGCAACGTTGGTTAATGAGGAAAAACCAATCGGTAGTTACCGTATAAATTTTAATGGAAGCAAACTAACAAGCGGAGTATATTTTTATCGGTTGCGTGCAGGAAGTTTTACACAAACCAAGAAATTTGTTTTAATGAAGTAATGAGAATTGTTTTACGAGTAATAAATATTTTGAGATGACATCTTGCTGAAAAGATGTCATCTAAAATTCTTGCTAATTATTAAAACGAAAGAACTATTTAAATCCTTCAGAAACCTCCTTCATTTTCTCCTCTCTTAATTTTATTTTGGTTATTTTTACCACTTGAAAAATTTTTTAACGGAGAAACATTGTTAATGCAGTTTAAAAACAGAACACATACTTGCGGTGAATTAAGAGAAAAGAATATCGGTGAAAAAGTAATTTTAAACGGGTGGGTAAGTATACGCCGTGATTTAGGAGGTGTTATTTTCATTGATTTGAGAGATAGATACGGTATAACCCAGATTATATTTGAACCAAATCACAACCAAGAAACCCACAACGCAGCAAAAGAATTAAGAGGAGAATATGTAATTTCTATTGAAGGTGTGGTTGAAAAAAGATCAGAAGATACTGTCAACCTTTCTCTTACAACCGGAACGATTGATGTTAGAGTAGATAAACTCCTGATATTAAACAAATCAAAAACACCACCATTTTTAATTCAGGATAATATTGGAACCAATGAAGAAACAAGATTAAAATATAGGTTTTTAGATTTACGCCGTACGGAAATGCAAAAGAATATATTTCTCCGTCACAAGATGTATCAATCAGTACGAAATTATTTTGATGGTAATGATTTTGTTGAAATTGAAACACCAGTACTTATGAAAAGCACACCCGAAGGCGCAAGAGATTACCTTGTTCCCAGTCGTATTCATAAAGGAAAATTTTACGCTTTACCACAATCACCGCAAACCTACAAACAGCTTTTAATGGTTTCCGGATTTGATAAATATTATCAAATAGTAAAATGCTTCAGAGACGAAGACCTCCGTGCAGATCGCCAGCCTGAGTTTACTCAGATTGATGTTGAAATGTCCTTTGTTCAACAGGAAGATGTTTTTAAAGTTGTTGAAGGGTTGATGAAAAAATTATTTAAAAATGTTTGGAACAAAGAATTAAAAACCCCGCTTCAAAAACTTACATATTCAGAAGCTTTGGAAAAATACGGCTCGGATAAACCAGATTTAAGATTTGGTTTGGAGATGGTTACGCTAAATAATGTTTTTGCAAATACAGAGTTCAAAGTATTTAACGAACAAATAGCAAACAATGGAATTATCACCGGGATTAAAATTCCAGGCTGCGGAGATTATACCAGAAATCAATTGGATGTGCTTACCGATTTTGTAAAGAAACAAGGAGCAGGCGGTCTTATTTGGATGCGTGTAAAAGCAGAAGGATTGGAAGCACCCGTTGCTAAATTCTTTACCAAAGATGAAAAACAAAATTTAGTAAACAATTTAAAAGCCCAAACAGGCGATTTAATTTTTCTTCTTACAGGATCAAGGTTAAAAACTTTTTCAATTATGGGCTTACTAAGATTAGAAATGGCAAGACGTCTCGATTTAATAAAAAAAGACACACAACCAAGTTTAATTTGGGTGACTGATTTCCCCCTTTTGGAGTGGGACGAAGAAACAAACCTTTATCATGCAATGCATCATCCGTTTACCTCACCAAGAGAGGAAGACCTCAAACTGTTGGAAACTTCACCCGGAGATGTAAAAGCAAAAGCGTATGACTTGATTTTAAATGGTAACGAAATAGCCGGAGGAAGCATAAGAATTCACAATTCTTCGTTGCAGTCAAAAATGTTTAAAACACTTGGAATTACAAAAGAAGAAGCGGATTTAAAATTTGGTTTTCTGTTAAATGCTCTTAAATATGGCGCACCTCCTCACGGCGGTATTGCCTTCGGATTTGACAGGATGGTTATGTTGTTTGCGGGAAGTCAATCCATAAGAGAAGTAATTGCATTTCCCAAAACCTCAAGTGCAATTTCTTTAATGGATGATTGTCCCTCTGAGGTAAGTGAAGAACAGTTAAATGAACTCCATATAAAAATTAAAAAATAATTTTCTCTGCTTTACTCCGGTAAGTCTATGTTTTTATAAAGAATATTTATACCACAGAGACTAAACTTACTATTTTGGAACATATAAATATATATCTGAGGGAACGGAATTGAAATATTCCCTTCATCAAATTTATAATTTAGTATTTATAAATTGAAAGAATTATATTAAAATTAAAATATTATTTTATTATTTCATCTCCTTAAAAAATGTCTAAAAGAAAAACATTTTCAATTTTTTCCTTTAAATCATACCACACTAAGATACTTTTTTATGTTACTGTTATATTTGCTATTATATACGGTGCAGGCTTCTACTTCACAGTTAGAGAATACGAACATAAAAAGATTGTTCAAGAGGAAATAAAGTTAGAAGGATTTTCAAAATACTTAAAAGAAAAATTTGAATTAAGTTTAACAAAAAAAGACAAGTATATTAAGGTTATTACAAAGATAAAGACGAAGCCGTCTCAACATTCGTCCAATTCCAAAAAGCAGACAGTCCCAAAAATTCTGTATTCATTTATGAGTCATAACATGAGCGAAAGATTTAAATAGTACGAACTTCTAGTTTATATATCACCTCTTTTTCCCCAGAAGAGGACACCTTATCTATCTTATTTGACTGGGTTTGGTCTCCTCTTCTAGGGTTTATGATTATTAAGACTTACTTAGCTATCTTCCACATTGTTTCAAAAAATGTTCTGAATGATTGTGCAATTTCAGGATTTTTGATAGATAAGCAAGATGCCTCTTCCCCATATGTAAATATCAAAACTCTTTTTCCTATAACATCAATCGCCGAGGGAGTAAGACCTTGCAGAATCTTTACTTTTGTAACTTTCATTTTCTTCCTTTTAATTTCTTCTTCCATGACCATGAGAATTTCAGTATCAGGATTATTTCTTGAGATATATCTTTCCTGCACCCTATCGGACTCAACCTGTGAATCAATTTCCTCACCTCTGACAGC